>NZ_JAAGPS010000077.1:0-35625 GCF_017105025.1 Paraburkholderia sp. Ac-20336
CAGCAGGCCGCCGTCGATGCGACGCGCGCCGGCGCCACCTTCGACGATCCGCACCAGGCCGCGCTGCGCGTGCTGTCGCAGGGGCTGCTCGACACCGGCATCGTGCCGCGCGAGAAGTTCGCCTCGCTCGACGACGTGCTCGCCGAGCGCGCCTACGCGCCGTTCTACATGCACCGCACCGGCCACTGGCTCGGCATGGACGTGCACGACTGCGGCGACTACCGCGAACGCGGCGCGCCGCGCGACGAGGCGGGCGCGCTGCCGTGGCGCACGCTGCAGGCATCGATGACGCTGACGATCGAGCCGGGCCTGTACATCCGTCCGGCCGAGGGCGTGCCCGAGCGCTACTGGAACATCGGCATCCGCATCGAGGACGATGCGATCGTGACGCCCACCGGTTGCGAACTGATGACGCGCGACGTGCCGGTTGCCGCCGACGAGATCGAGGTGCTGATGCGGGAAGCGCGCCGCGCAGGAAGCGACGCATGAAGCGCCCCATGAAACGACGCATGCAGCCAGGACCTGACCGGCGATGAACGAAGCCTCTCCCTCGGCGGTGATCCTGAAGCCCGCCTCGCGCCAGCAGGCGTTCGACTTCGACGTGACGATCGTCGGCGCCGGGCCGGTCGGTCTCGCGCTCGCCGGCTGGCTCGCGCGCCGCAGCGTGACACGCGAACTGAGGATCGCGCTCGTCGATGCGCGCGAGCCCGAGGACTCGATTGCCGATCCGCGCGCAATCGCGGTCTCGCACGGCAGCCGGATGATCCTCGAACCGCTGCGCTGGCCCGCCGACGCCACCGCGATCGAGCGCATCCACGTGTCGCAGCGCGGTCACTTCGGCCGCACGCTGATCGATCATCGCGAGCACGGCCTGCCCGCGCTCGGCTACGTGCTGCGCTACGGCTCGATCGTGCACGGCCTCGCCGACGCCGTGCACGCAACGCAGGTCCACTGGTTTCGCTCGACCTCGGCCGGTGCGCCGACCCAGGAATCCGACGGCGTCACGCTGCCGATCGAAACCGCCGGCGTCGCGCGGCAGTTGCGCACGCGAATTCTCGTGAACGCCGAGGGCGGCCTGTTCGGCGATCAGAAAACCGCGCGAAAGGCGGCCCGCGACACGAGCCGCGATGCCGAGGAAGAAGAGGCCGGCGAGCGCACCGCCAGCCCCACCGACGCCGCCGCCGATAAACGCGGCGTCGCCAGAAGTGTGGATAAAAGCGCCAACGGCATCGGCTCGCGCGACTACGGCCAAACCGCGCTGGTCGGCACGGTCACCGTGTCCACGCCGCAGCCGCACGTCGCGTGGGAGCGCTTCACCGCGCAAGGTCCGATCGCGCTGCTGCCGATGGGCGGCGTGCGCGGCGCCGACTACGCGCTCGTCTGGTGCTGCTCGCCCGAGGAAGCCGCGCGCCGCGCGCAGCTCTCCGACGCCGAGTTCCTGGGCGAACTCGACGCCGCGTTCGGCGACCGCATGGGCCGCTTCACGCAGATTCGCGGACGCGCGTCGTTCCCGCTCGGGCTCAACGCCATCGATACGCTCGTGAACGGCCACATCGTCGCAATCGGCAATGCAGCGCAGACGCTGCATCCGGTGGCGGGCCAGGGCCTCAACCTCGGCCTGCGCGATGCGCACGCGCTCGCCGACGCGCTCTCGGCGGAAGGCCCGACCCCGCTTGCGCTCGCGACGTTCGCGCAACGCCGCGCACTCGACCGGCGCATGACGATCGGCGCGACCGACACGCTCGCGCGTCTTTTCACCGTCGACTTCCCGCCACTCGCGATCATGCGCGGCCTTGCGCTGACCGCGCTCGAATTCGTGCCGCCGGTCAAAACCGCGCTCGCCCGCCAGATGATGTTCGGCCAGCGCCGTTAGACGCGCGGTAAATTCGCCCGGCCGTGGCGTTTGCACGGCATTTGCGTGCCGTTTGCGCCGCGCTCGGGCGGGCTATCGTGCGCACTGCGCGATTCTATGAATCGTCCCACTTTCATAGAAGATTTAATGGGTTACGACACGCAGATGGCGAGTCCCGGCAACCCGTTAACGCTAAAATGGCGGTTTTCCCTCGCATTTCGCATTGCATCGGCGGCCATGATTGTCAAATCCCGGCCGTCGCCAGCGCGCTCACGTCATGCCCACTCTCGGCTCCCACAATCTGCGTAACAACCTGTTCGTCGCCCCCATGGCCGGCGTAACCGACCGCCCGTTCCGCCAGCTGTGCAAACGGCTCGGCGCGGGTTACGCGGTGTCGGAAATGGTGGCGTCGAACGCGCAGCTGTGGAAAAGCGAGAAGACGATGCGCCGCGCCAACCACGAAGGCGAGGTCGAGCCGATCGCCGTGCAGATCGCCGGCGCGGACCCGGTCATGATGGCCGAGGCCGCCCGCTACAACGTCGCGAACGGCGCGCAGATCATCGACATCAACATGGGCTGCCCGGCCAAGAAGGTCTGCAACGTCGCGGCCGGCTCGGCGCTGCTGCAGAACGAGCCGCTCGTGCAACGCATCGTCGAGGCGGTCGTGAACGCGGTCGGCGTCGGGCCCGACGCGGTGCCCGTCACGCTGAAAATCCGCACCGGCTGGAATCGCGAGAACAAAAACGCGCTGAACGTCGCGCGTCTCGCGCAAGCGGCCGGCATCTCGATGCTGACCGTGCACGGCCGCACGCGCGCCGACCTGTACCACGGCGACGCCGAATACGAAACGATCGCCGCGGTGAAAGCGGCGGTCTGCATTCCGGTCGTCGCGAACGGCGACATCACCTCGCCGCACAAGGCGCGCGAGGTGCTCGCCGCAACCGGCGCGGACGCGATCATGATCGGGCGCGCCGCGCAGGGCCGTCCGTGGCTGTTCCGCGAGATCGGGCATTTCCTGCTGACGGGCGAGCTGCTGCCGCCGCCGCGCATCGACGAAATCCAGCAGGTGATGAACGAGCATCTCGAAGATCACTATGCGTTTTACGGGGAATTTACCGGTGTGCGCACTGCGCGCAAGCACATCGGCTGGTACACTCGCGGCCTTTCCGGCGCCAACCTGTTCCGGCATCGCATGAATACGCTGGACACCACGCGCGAACAACTCCTCGCTGTCAACGAGTTCTTCGACGCGCAAAAGGCGATCTCAGACCGCCTCGTCTACGTCGACGAATCGACCGGCAACCCCGGGCTCGACAGCAAGGACGAGGACCACACCGACCGACTAGCAGCATGAGCAAGAACAACATCGAACAATCCGTCCGCGACAGCCTGGACGTGTACTTCCAGGATCTCGACGGCTCCAATCCGCACGACGTCTACGACATGGTCATCTCATGCGTGGAAAAACCCTTGCTCGAAGTGGTGCTCGAGCAGGCCGGCGGCAACCAGTCGCTGGCCGCCGAGTATCTCGGCATCAACCGCAATACGCTGCGCAAGAAGCTGCAACAACACGGTTTGCTGTAGCGCGTTGTAGTTTCTGCGCCCTGCCACGTTTCCCTTCGGCTTTTCGTCTTCATCATGATCAAGCAAGCGCTCATCTCCGTTTCCGATAAATCCGGCATCGTCGATTTCGCAAAATCGCTGTCGGACCTCGGCATCAAGATCCTGTCGACCGGCGGCACCGCGAAACTGCTCGCGGACGCGGGCCTGTCCGTTACCGAAGTCGCCGACTACACGGGCTTCCCGGAAATGCTCGACGGGCGCGTAAAAACGCTGCATCCGAAGGTACACGGCGGCATCCTCGCGCGCCGCGATCTGCCCGAGCACATGGCCGCGCTCGAGAAGCACGACATTCCGACCATCGACCTGCTGGTCGTAAACCTGTACCCGTTCGTGCAGACCGTCTCGAAGGAAGAGTGCTCGCTCGAAGACGCGATCGAGAACATCGACATCGGCGGCCCGACCATGCTGCGCTCGGCCGCGAAGAATCACCGCGACGTGACCGTGGTGGTCAATCCGGCCGACTACGCGGTCGTGCTCGACGAAATGCGCACGAACAATAATTCGGTGTCGTACCGGACGAATTTCCGCCTCGCGACCAAGGTGTACGCGCACACCGCGCAGTACGACGGCGCGATCACGAACTACCTGACGAGCCTGACCGACGAGTTGCAGCACGCGTCGCGCAATACGTACCCGGCTACCTTCAACATGGCGTACGAGAAGGTGCAGGATCTGCGCTACGGCGAGAACCCGCACCAGAGCGCGGCGTTCTACCGCGACCTCGCCGTGCCGGCCGGCGCGCTCGCGAACTACAACCAGCTGCAAGGCAAGGAACTCTCGTACAACAACATCGCCGACTCCGACGCGGCGTGGGAATGCGTGAAGACCTTCGACGTGCCGGCCTGCGTGATCGTCAAGCACGCGAATCCGTGCGGCGTCGCGGTCGGCGCGAACGCGCACGAAGCGTACTCGAAGGCGTTCCAGACCGATCCGACCTCGGCGTTCGGCGGCATCATCGCGTTCAACCGCGAAGTCGACGAAGCGGCCGCGCAAGCGGTCGCGAAGCAGTTCGTCGAAGTGCTGATCGCGCCGTCGTTCAGCGCCGAAGCGCGCCAACTGTTCGCGGCGAAGCAGAACGTGCGTCTGCTCGAAATCGCGCTCGGCGACCGTCATAACGCGTTCGATCTGAAGCGCGTCGGCGGCGGCCTGCTCGTGCAGTCGCTCGACTCGAAGAACGTGCAGCCGCGCGAGGTGCGTGTGGTCACCAAGCGCCATCCGACGCCGAAGGAAATGGACGACCTGCTGTTCGCCTGGCGCGTCGCGAAGTACGTGAAGTCGAACGCGATCGTGTTCTGCGCGAACGGCATGACGCTCGGCGTCGGCGCGGGCCAGATGAGCCGCGTGGATTCGGCGCGTATCGCCAGCATCAAGGCGCAGAATGCCAATCTGACGCTGGCCGGCTCGGCGGTCGCATCGGACGCGTTCTTCCCGTTCCGCGACGGTCTCGACGTGGTCGTCGCCGCGGGCGCAACCTGCGTGATCCAGCCGGGCGGCTCGGTGCGCGACGACGAAGTGGTTAGCGCCGCCGACGAGCACAACATCGCGATGGTGCTGACGGGCGTGCGTCACTTCCGTCATTGACAGGCGGTTGGCGGGGAATCGCTGCTTCGTCGTAGTACGGTGAGGCGGCGGTTGCCGAGAGCGTGATGTCTGTACTGTCGAAAAAACGGCCCGGCGGGTGTTCCTGCCGGGCCGTTTGCTTTGGTGCGATCGATCCTGCACGGCCGATTCGATGCCGCGCGCTCTTGCGACGCGTCCAATGGCGCGGCGTCCAAGCTGGCCTCACTGTGTTGCCTCACTGTGTTGCATCGCCGTCACCGTTTTATTCCGTCCGCGACACCACCCACAAACCGCCACGCGCCGCGTTCGTTGTAGTATCGCAGGCACCTGGTTTTTATCGCATGTGCGGCACCTCATGAGAATTCTCGGCATCGACCCCGGTCTGCGCGTGACCGGCTTCGGCGTGATCGACCAACACGGCCACACACTGAGCTACGTCGCGAGCGGCGTCATCAAGACGGCCGACGCCGATCTGCCCTCGCGCCTCGGCACCATCTTCGACGGCATTTCGACGCTGATCCGCCAGCATTCGCCCGATCAGGCGGCGATCGAAAAAGTCTTCGTCAACGTCAATCCGCAGTCGACGCTGCTGCTCGGTCAGGCACGGGGCGCGGCGATCTGCGGGCTCGTCGCGGGCGGCGTGCCGGTCGCCGAATACACAGCCCTGCAACTGAAGCAGGCCGTGGTCGGCTACGGCCGCGCGACCAAGGAGCAGATGCAGCAGATGGTCGTGCGTCTGCTGAACCTCACGGGCGTGCCGGGCACCGACGCCGCCGACGCGCTCGGCATGGCGATCTGCCATGCGCACGGCGGCTCGACGCTGGGCACGCTCGGCGGCATCGCGCCTTCGCTGGCGAAGAAGGGACTGCGGGTGCGGCGCGGACGCCTCGTGGGCTAGCGCAGGCGCGGTTTGCGGCGCAGCCTCCCGCAATTCCCCATCGCGCCGCCGGTCCGCTACGCTACACTCGCCCTTTCCCACACGACTCTAAAAATCGAATCCGCCATGATCGGTCGCATTGCCGGCGTTCTGCTGGAAAAAAACCCGCCGCATCTGCTCGTCGACTGCAACGGCGTCGGCTATGAAGTGGACGTGCCGATGAGCACGTTCTACAACCTGCCGTCGACCGGCGAACGCATCGTGCTGCTCACGCAGATGATCGTGCGCGAGGACGCGCATCTGCTGTACGGCTTCGGCACCGCGCAGGAACGCTCGACCTTTCGCGAACTGCTGAAAATTTCCGGCATCGGCGCACGCATGGCGCTCGCGGTGCTGTCGGGCATGAGCGTGTCCGAACTCGCGCAGACCGTGACGATGCAGGACGCGGCGCGCCTTACGCGTGTGCCCGGCATCGGCAAGAAGACCGCCGAGCGGCTGCTGCTCGAACTGAAGGGCAAGCTCGGCGCCGACCTCGGCGCAATGGCGGGCGCCGCATCGGCATCCGATCATGCCTCCGACATCCTCAACGCGCTGCTCGCGCTCGGCTACTCCGAGAAGGAAGCGCTCGCGGCGATCAAGAACGTGCCGGCCGGCACCGGCGTTTCCGAGGGCATCAAGCTCGCGCTGAAGGCGCTCTCGAAGGGCTGATGCCCGGGTCGCGCGCGGTACAGCGCGCGGTACAATGAGCGCATGATCGAAACCGACAAACTCGCCGCCGAGCGCATCATTGCGGCCACGCCCGCCTCGCCGAACGAAGAAGCGTTCGAGCGGGCGTTGCGCCCGCGCCAGCTCGAAGAATATGTCGGGCAGGAGAAGGTACGCGGCCAGCTCGAAATTTTCATCGAGGCCGCGAGACGCCGTTCCGAATCGCTCGACCACGTGCTGCTGTTTGGCCCGCCGGGCCTCGGCAAGACCACGCTCGCGCACATCATTGCGCGCGAAATGGGCGTCAATCTGCGGCAAACGTCGGGGCCGGTGCTCGAACGCGCGGGCGATCTCGCTGCGCTGCTCACGAATCTCGAAGCCAACGACGTGCTGTTCATCGACGAAATCCACCGGCTCTCGCCGGTCGTCGAGGAAATCCTGTACCCCGCGCTCGAGGATTATCAGATCGACATCATGATCGGCGAAGGGCCGGCCGCGCGCAGCGTCAAGCTCGACCTGCAGCCGTTCACGCTGGTCGGCGCGACCACGCGCGCGGGCATGCTGACCAATCCGCTGCGCGACCGCTTCGGCATTGTCGCGCGGCTCGAGTTCTACAACGCCGAGGAACTGGCGCGCATCGTCACGCGGTCGGCCGCGCTGCTCAACGCGCAGATCCATCCGGACGGCGCGTTCGAAATCGCCCGCCGCGCGCGCGGCACGCCGCGTATCGCGAACCGCCTGCTGCGCCGCGTGCGCGACTTCGCCGAAGTGAAGGCCGACGGCAACATCACCGCGCAGGTGGCCGACGCCGCGCTCAGCATGCTCGACGTCGACGCGGTCGGCTTCGACCTGATGGACCGCAAGCTGCTCGAAGCGATCCTGCACAAGTTCGACGGCGGCCCGGTCGGCGTCGATAACCTGGCGGCGGCGATCGGCGAGGAGCGCGACACGATCGAAGACGTGCTCGAACCCTATCTGATCCAGCAGGGCTTCCTGCAACGCACGCCGCGCGGCCGTGTCGCCACGCTGCTGACCTACCGGCACTTCGGGCTCGCCGCGCCGGATGCGTCGAGTGCGCTGCCGGGCCTGTGGAACTCGGCGAACTGAATCGCCGGGTCAGCCGGCTCAGCCGATACCGCCGCAAGCGAGGCCGCTCAGGATGTCCGACCAGACGCAACCGCCCGGCACCTCAGGCGACCACTCGGGTGACACCTCAGGTAACAAATCCGGTGGCAACGCCGGCAGCGGTGCTGGCAACCAGCCCGCCGGCGCACCGGGCAATCCCATCGTCAACCCGGCCGGCGAACCCTCCGGCAACTTCGCGCAGCGGCTCACCCACCGCCTGCGCTCGAAACTCGCCTCGGGCGTCACGCATCTGACGACCGGCAGCGGCCCGGTGCTCGACTACTCCTCGCCGCCGGGCGATCCCGGCCTCTTCGGGCCCGACGCCATCTGCTGGAAAGTCCACGCCGACTTCACGTCGATGATGACGGGCGGCATCAGCGCGTTGCTGCTCCAGGCGCTGCACCCGCTCGCGCTCGCGGGCGTATGGGATCACTCGACGTTTCGCACCGACATTCTCGGGCGCCTGCGCCGCACGGCGACCTTCATCGCCGGCACGACTTTCGGCAGCCGGCGCGACGCGCTCGCGCTGATCGAACGCGTGAGGCGCATCCATCTCGACGTAAGCGGTGTCGCGCCGGACGGTCAGGCGTACCAGGCGAGCGAACCCGCGCTGCTGACGTGGGTGCATGTCGCCGAAGTATCGAGCTTCATGACCGCGCATTTGCGCTACGTGAATCCGATGCTGTCCGTCGCGGCACAGGATCAATACTTCGCGGAAACCGCGCGCATCGCCGAAATGCTCGGCGCCACCGAGATTCCGCGCTCGCGCGCCGAGATCGAGGCGTATCTGCTCGCGATGCAGCCCGCGCTCGTCGCAAGCGAACGCACGCGCGAAGTCGTGAGGATTCTGATGAACGCGCCGGCACCGAGTTTCGCGATGCGGCCCGCCGGGGCGCTGATGCTCAACGCCGGCGTCGATCTGCTGCCGGACTGGGCGCAGGACATGCTCGGCTTCGCTCGTTATGCGGCGCTGCGCAGAACGCTCGCGCGGCCCGGCGTGCGGCTCGTTGCGCCGGTGATCCGCTGGGCGTTGGTCAATGGGGTGTCGAAGCGGGCGCGCCGGCGCGCGGCCGCGGCGCCAGAGCCGGTTTGAGATGGGCCGGCGGACGATCGCACTCGCGCACGCGATACAGCACGCGGCACTGAGGTGCTGAGGTGCTGAGGTGCTGAGGTGCTGAGGTGCTGAGGTGCTGAGGTGCTGAGGCGCCAAGATACGCCTCCGCCTCGTCACCGTCATGCGCGCCCGGCTTACCGGCCCGGCTCCGGTGCCTTCCTGAAGCCGTCGTCGGCGGCGCTCGCCGGTTCGAGATGCGCGACGTCTCCCCACGACACGATCGTCGCGTGACCGTCGGCGAAATCCACGATGTTCACGCTCGTGTTCAGCAGCGCGTAATCGCGCGGCGCGTCGAGCGGCAAACCCGTTGCCAAGCGGCGCACGCAGTCAAGCACACCGCCATGCGCGACACAGGCGATCCGGCCGCCCGGATGCGCCGCGACAAGCGGCTCGATCGCATGCACGACACGGTGGTAGAACACGCGCTGCGACTCCCCTTCGGGCGGGGTGAAGCCGGGATCGCGCGTTTGCCACTGCGCGTATTCGTCGGGAAAGCGCAGCGCGATCTCGTCGCTGTCGTGGCCCTGGAACGCGCCGTACGAACGCTCTCGCAAGCCCTCGCGCAACTGTAGCGGCAGGCCGAGCGCCTCGGCGATCGGCTGGGCGGTCTGCTGCGCGCGTTGCAGATCGCTCGCATAGATCGCCTCGAGCCGCGCACCCTGCTGCGCCTCCTGCGCGATACGCCGCGCGAGACGTTGCGCCTGCGCGAACCCCGTCGTCGCGAGCGGAATGTCGATGTGACCTTGAATGCGCTTGATGCGGTTCCAGTCGGTCTCGCCGTGCCGGATAAACAGAATCTGCGTCGTCATGAGAAGGAAGTGGGCGCCGTTCGCCGGTTATGCCGAACGGCTATTGTCGCAAAAAGCGACGGCCGCGCCTGAGTTGCGGTGGCTGCGCGCCGGAACACGCTTCGATCGAGCAGGCCCGCAAACGGCGCGCATGGGCGCGCGCTGAAACCCACTTATGCGTGGGTCTGCAGCCAGAACGTGACCGGCCCGTCGTTGACGAGCGACACCTGCATGTTCGCGCCGAACTCGCCGGTCTCGACCACCGGATGCTTCGCGCGCGCGGCCGCGACGAAGTAATCGAACAGGCGCTTGCCTTCGTCGGGCGCCGCCGCGGGCGTGAAGCTCGGGCGCAGGCCGCTGTTGGTATCGGCCGCGAGCGTGAACTGCGACACGAGCAGCAAACCGCCCGCGCGGCCCGCGCCGTCGACATTCTGCACGGAGAGATTCATCTTGCCGGCCGCGTCACTGAATACGCGATAGCCGAGCACCCTGGCCAGCAGCTTGTCGGCTGCCGCCTCGGTGTCGCCGCGCTCGGCGCAGACAAGCGCGAGCAGACCCGCGTCGATCGCGCCGGTCACGCGCTCGCTTTCACCGTCCACGACGCGCACTTCGGCGCGCCGCACGCGCTGGATCAGCGCGATCATCGGCGCGGCTCCGGGCGCGGGCTGCGCGTCGTCACGACAAGCGAGCGGCGTTGCGCGTGCACTGCGCGATTACGCTGTGAGCGTCACGCGTGCGAAGCGGCGCTTGCCGACCTGCACGACATACTCGCCCGCCTCGACCTTCAGGCCCTTGTCGGACACCGTCGCGCCATCGATCTTCACGCCGCCCTGCTCGATGTTGCGCAGCGCTTCGCTCGTCGACGGCACGAGGTTGGCCTGCTTCAGCAACTGGCCGATCGCAAGCGGTGCGCCCGCGAGCGTCACCGCCGGGATATCGTCGGGCACGCCGCCCTTCGCGCGATGATTGAAGTCTTCGAGCGCGCGCTCGGCGTCGGCCTGCGAATGGAAGCGCGCGACGATTTCCTGGCCGAGCAGCACCTTGAAGTCCCGCGGATTGCGGCCCGCTTCGATCTCTTTCCGGAAGCCGGCGATCTCGTCCATCGGACGGAACGACAGCAGTTCGAAGTAACGCCACATCAGCGTGTCGGAAATGCTCATGAGCTTGCCGAACATATCGGTCGGCTTTTCGCTGATGCCGATGTAGTTGTTCTTCGACTTCGACATCTTCTCGACGCCGTCGAGCCCTTCGAGCAGCGGCATCGTCAGGATGCACTGCTGCTCCTGGCCGTACTGCTTCTGCAGCTCGCGGCCGACCAGCAGGTTGAATTTCTGGTCCGTGCCACCGAGTTCGAGGTCCGCATTCAGCGCGACGGAGTCGTAGCCCTGCATCAGCGGATAGAGGAATTCGTGGATCGAGATCGGCACACCGCCCTGGAAGCGCTTCGTGAAGTCTTCGCGTTCGAGAATACGCGCGACCGTGTAGCGCGACGCAAGCTTGATCATGCCGTCGGCGCCGAGCGGCATCGACCATTCGCTGTTGTAACGGATTTCGGTCTTGTCGCGGTCGAGCACGAGCGCGGCCTGCTCGAAATAGGTCTTCGCATTCGATTCGATCTGCTCGCGCGTGAGCGGCGGGCGCGTCGCGTTGCGGCCGGACGGGTCGCCGATCAGCGAGGTGAAATCGCCGATCAGGAAAATCACCGTGTGGCCGAGGTCCTGCAACTGGCGCATCTTGTTGAGCACGACCGTGTGGCCGATGTGGATGTCGGGCGCGGTCGGATCGAGCCCCAGCTTGATGCGCAACGGCTTACCGGTTGCCGCGCTCCGTGCGAGCTTTTGCGCGAATTCGTCTTCGATCAGCAGTTCGTCGACGCCGCGCTTGGTGACGGCGAGCGCATGGCGGACTTCGTCGGTGAGCGGAAGGGCAGTAGCGGAATTGGGCTTGGTGGACTCGGTGCTCATGCTGGAAACGTGAAGTCGCGAAAAAACAGGATTGTCCCATAGATGCGCGCCGCCGCGCCCACCGAGACGCTTCGGACGGCCTGGCAAGCGGCAATTTTTCGCTCGACGTGTGCCCGGCGCAGGGGAGCGACGCAAGCGTGATGCACGCGTGGCGGTCGCGTGCTGCCCGTGCGATGTCTGTACCGGTGCTGATATTCAGCCGCGCGAGCGTCGATAATCTGCTACAACGAATCGCAATGAACATCGAGAGGAGCAGCGACGTGGCGCAAGACCCCGCAGACGGCATCTATTTCGGATTGATGTCGGGTACGAGCATGGACGGTGTGGACGGCGTGGCCGTCCGGTTTGCCGACGGAAAGCCGCCGGAAGTGCTGGCCGAGGCCTTCGTCGGCTTCTCGGCCGGGATGCGCGAGGCGCTCTTCGCACTCCAGCAGCCCGGCGACAACGAGATCGAGCGCGAAGCGCTGGCCGCCAACGCGCTCGCGACGCGCTACACCGTGTGCTGCCACGAACTGCTGCGCGGCAGCCACCTGTCGGCCGAGGAAGTCCGCGCGATCGGCGTGCACGGGCAAACCGTGCGGCATCGGCCGGAAAAAGGCTACACGCGGCAAATCAACAATCCGGCTCTGCTCGCGGAGATGACGCATATCGACGTGATCGCGGATTTCCGCAGCCGCGACGTCGCCGCCGGCGGCCAGGGCGCGCCGCTCGTGCCGGCTTTTCACGCGACGGTGTTCGGCGCGAAAAACGAGACGCGGGTGGTCTGCAACCTCGGTGGCATCAGCAATATCACGATACTGAACGCGACCGGCAGCGTGCGCGGCTTCGATTGCGGCCCCGCCAACGCGTTGCTCGACGCATGGGCCGAACGCCATCTCGGCAAGCCATTTGACGAAAACGGCCATTTTGCGGCGAGCGGCGAGGTCGATCGCAAGCTATTGAACGCGCTGCTCGACGAGCCGTTCTTCTCGGAGCAGCCGCCGAAAAGCACCGGCCGCGACCTGTTCAATACCGCTTGGCTCGACGCGAAACTCGCGCCGTTCGTCGGACTCGATCCAGCCGACGTGCAGGCGACGCTGGTCGCGCTGACCGCGGTGACGGTGGCGCGCGAAATCGAGCGGCATGCGTCCGATGTCCGCGCGGTGTACGTGTGCGGCGGCGGCGCACGCAATCCGGAGATACTGAAGGCATTGCAGCAGGCGCTCGAAGACAGCGGCGTGAGCGGCGTACCGGTGATGACGACCGACGCGCTCGGCGTGCCGCCGAGCCAGGTCGAGCCGCTCGCCTTCGCATGGCTCGCGATGCGCTGCGTCGCGCGGCTGCCGGGCAATCTGCCGGGCGTCACGGGAGCCTCGGACGAGCGTGTGTTGGGCGCGATCTATCCGCGCTGAAGATGATCGGGTAAAGCGGGTCCGCGGGGCACGATCGCGCGGCGCGACAGGCGGGCAATAAAAAAACGGGGCCTATGCAGGCCCCGTTTTCCGTACGAGCTAAGACTTGAAACGGCGTGTCGCTGTGCTCAGACCGAGAACGACGAACCGCAACCGCAGGTGGTGGTCGCGTTCGGGTTCTTGATGACGAACTGCGCGCCGTTGATGTCGTCCTTGTAGTCGATCTCGGCGCCAACCAGGTACTGGTAGCTCATCGAGTCGATCAGCAGCTGGACGCCGCTCTTGTTCATCACGGTGTCGTCTTCGTTGATGGCTTCGTCGAACGTAAAACCATATTGAAAGCCCGAGCAGCCGCCGCCCTGCACGAACACGCGCAGCTTGAGCTCCGGATTGCCTTCTTCTTCGATCAGTTGCTTGACCTTGTCAGCCGCTGCGTCGGTGAAGACGAAGGGGGCGGGCATCTCGGTCACGGGGGTATCGGTGACTGCGTTCATTCGAACTCTCCAAAAAGCTTTAGCCGCTATTGTAGGGCTGATCTGAATATCGTGCTGAAGCCCACAAAATCAATGGGTTCTTCCGTTGCAGCCGTCGGACAGTGCGTTGGCCGTCAGCCTGGACGGGCACAACAACGCCACTGCGGCTACCGCCGCCGTGGCGGCCGATTCGCCGCGTCATCGAACGGGAGCTCGCCCGCGGCCCTGAACCCCGACAAAACCATAAAAAAAGCCGCCTTCGCATGAAGCGTTGGCGGCTTTTGCTGCAAACCGGCTGAGGAGCCGGCTTGCACCCGAAGCGATTAACGCTTTGAGAATTGCTTGCGGCGACGTGCCTTGTGGAAGCCGACCTTCTTACGTTCGACTTCACGAGCGTCACGCGTAACGAAGCCAGCCTTCGACAGTTCCGGCTTCAGCGTTGCGTCGTAGTCCATCAGCGCGCGGGTGATGCCGTGGCGAACCGCACCGGCTTGACCCGTTTCACCGCCGCCCGTCACGTTGACCTTGATGTCGAACGTGGTGCCGTGGTTCGTGAGTTCCAGCGGCTGGCGCACGATCATCAGCGACGTTTCGCGCGAGAAGTAGTCGGCGATGGGCTTGCCGTTCACAACGATATCGCCCTTGCCTGCCTTGATGAACACGCGTGCGACGGCGCTCTTGCGGCGGCCCGTGCCGTAATTCCAGTTACCGATCATGTGGGCTCCCCTTAGATCTCGAGCGCCTTCGGCTGTTGTGCCGAATGCGGATGCGTTGCGTCAGCGTAGACCTTCAGCTTCTTGATCATCGCGTAGCCGAGCGGGCCCTTCGGCAGCATGCCCTTGACCGCCTTCTCGAGCGCGCGGCCCGGGAAGCGTTCCTGCATCTTGCCGAACGTCGTTTCATAGATACCGCCCGGGTAGCCCGAGTGACGGTAGTACTTCTTGTCGGTAACCTTGTTGCCCGTGACCTTCAGCTTGCCAGCGTTGATAACGATGATGAAATCACCGGTGTCGACGTGGGGAGTGAATTCAGGCTTGTGCTTGCCGCGAAGACGGTGTGCCACTTCGCTGGCGACACGCCCGAGAACCTTATCCGTCGCGTCAATCACGTACCATTCGCGCGTCACCTCATGGGCTTTTGCGGAAAACGTCTTCATGATCGATCCAAAAAAATTGCTGCGCCCAATGTGTTTTTTTTCCTGCTTGTAGTGTGCGCATCGAGGCGCGTGCAGGCTCTCCCTGGTTCTTCCTCCGCGGGCGCGGATGCGGAAAAGCCCTGAATTATAAAGGAATTTGCACGGCCAAGTCAAAACTTGCGATAGGCGTGCCGCCGTGGGGTCCCCAATGGGGTCTCAAGCGGGGATCCAGCTGGGCGAAAAAAAACCCGAACGAGCGGTTCGGGTTTAATCCACCAAAGGAGGAGGTGGAGGAGACAGCGGAAGTTGCAGAACTGCTGCAACGATGGGGAAATTATATGAGCCGCCCTTGTGCAACGCAAGAATATTTGCATTGTGAGATGATTTTTCATAATTCGAAAAATTACCAGATCAATCTGAAATCGAAAAATGTCCTTTGGGATCAAGCCTCAAAGCTTTGGATATCCAGACCGCATCGGGCATCGCCTAGAGTAAAACCCCTAAACCGGCCCGGATATTCCCGGATTCCGCATGGATGCGGCGGCGCAGCATCCACATAGCCATGGCGCATAACCCGAACTGGGCCAGGCTCTGCGCGGATTGTCAAACACCGGGCTACAATGCCGTCTCGATATAGCTATGCGCGGTGGAGTGACAGCATGGAATGCAAAGTAAGCTGGATGGGGCAAGACGGGATGGCATTCGCGGCCGAGACGGGCAGCGGCCATCTGGTCGCGATGGACGGCGCGCCTGAAGGCGGCGGCCGCAACCTCGCGCCGCGTCCGATGGAAATGGTTTTGCTCGGCACGGGCGGCTGCACCGCCTACGACGTCGTGATGATCCTCAAGAAGAGCCGCCAGGAAATCGCCGGCTGCTCGGTGACGCTGAAGGCCGAACGCGCAAGCGAAGACCCGAAGGTGTTCACGAAGATCCACTTCCACTTCACCGTGACCGGCAAGAATCTGAACCCGGCCACCGTCGAACGCGCGATCAACCTGTCGCACGACAAATACTGCTCGGCGTCGATCATGATCGCGAAGACCGCCGAACTCACGCACTCGTTCGACATCGTCGCAAACTGAGCGTATCGGCACGCCGCAACCGGCGCGCCAAATGAAAATGCCGGCGTCCCCACGGACGCCGGCATTTTTTGTTGAGTGGCAAAGCAGGCCGATAAGCCGGATTCTGTGCACGTGTAGCGCCCGAAGACACGACGCGCGTGGCAGCCATTCCTCTAGGCGCGCCATTGCTGACGCGCTCAAGCTTCCTACCCGCAGACGAGATGGGGGCCCCATCCTGCATCTCGAAGATGCGCGCCTGCCTACTTGGAATTGCTCCGGGTGGAGGTTACCGTGCCGGTCTGCCTTGCGACAGCCGCGGTGCGCTCTTACCGCACCGTTTCACCCTTACCTGATCCCGGCTTGCGCCGGGCCATCGGCGGTTTGCTTTCTGTTGCCCTGTTCCGCGTGTCGCCACGGATGGCCGTTAGCCATCACCCTGCCCTGTGGAGTCCGGACTTTCCTCGCCCTCGTCGGCCAAAACCGCCGAGGCCGCGACTGCCTGGCCTGCTTTGCTGGCACGGATTTTAACATCGAACGGCGCGGCCGCCCGCGCGCGGCTGCGGCAACCGGCAAGTCAGGCGGCCCGCTCGAATGGCGGAACACTCGCCGGCGCCAGCCACGCGTCTAGCGCTTGCGGCGCCCCGAGCGGAATACGGAGGCGTCGTCGTAAAACGCGGGCGCTTCGTTCCCGGACCACCAGCCCGGAATGCCGAGCACCGGCAGCGGCGCGAACAGGCGGCTCGTCAACGCTTCGGTGCCGAGCAACGCCGCACTGACCGCTTCGTCGAGCCACGCGTCGCGCGCGGCGGCGTCCCACTCGAAGTACCCGGCCGGCACGTCGACGATCCATGCATGGCCCGTACAGCCCTTGAATGGCGCGATCAGTTTTTCCAGCAGCGCATGGCCGAAGCAGCGCACTTCGCAGCGACGGCCCCACGCGTCGCGCCGGCCCACCAGCAGCGTTTGCCAGTCGAAGCCGCGCAGCGCGGCGCTCAAAGCGGGATCGGCGCAGGCGAACAGCAGCGCGTTTTCGTCGAAGAGGGTCAGCATGTCACGCACGCCGCCGCGCGTCGGACCGACGCCGAGTGCGTCGATCGCCGCCGACTGCCGCGCGTTCAACGCCGCCTTGATGCGCGGAAACGCGAACCACATCGAGCCGTTGAAGAAGTCGTGCAGATTGTGGCGCGTCGGCACGCAGCCGGTCGCGGCGATATGCGCCTCGTACGCAGCGCCCGGCGGCAGATCGTCCTGCGCGATGAACGCGAGGCGCTGGCCGCGGCCGGTGGTCTGCCGCATCTGTGCGGCATCGGCATTCATCACGGCGAGCAGGTCCGCATAGCCGGTCAGCGCGGCTTGCTGCCAGCGCCGGCCGCGCGCGGCGAATTGCGCCAACCAGGGCCTCGACCAGTCGATGGCGGCAAAGCCTGGCGGCGGCGCTTCGGGTGCCATTGCCTGCCCGGCTACAGGAGAGGCTTTCGCGGCCTTCTCATGCGCGGCTTCCTGCAAGACTTCCTGCCCGGCTTTGTGCGCAACTGCGTGCCCGGACTTCGGCGCTGATTCAGATGACACGTCGGACATGAGTTGTTCATGCGCTGCTCTGGGCGCAGCGTCACGCCCCACTGCAGGAGCGGCTTTCAGCGCCATTTCATGCGCAACGCCAGGCACTGCTTCAACCGTCACCGCATCCACGATCCGCGGGCCAACCTCGCGCCCCGCCCCACGCTCGCGCATCTAGCCCGACCTCAAACCAGCCGCCAGCCGATCGACTCGCCGCCGCGCAGCGGCACGACCGGCGTGTCGCCGGCCGGCAACTCGGCCGGCAGCGTCCATTCCTCGCGACGCAGCGTGACCTTCTCCGTGTTGCGCGGCAAGCCGTAGAAATCCGCGCCGTAAAAGCTCGCAAAGCCTTCGAGCCTGTCGAGCGCGCCCGCCTTGTCGAAGGCTTCGGTATAGAGTTCGAGCGCGTGCAGCGCCGTGTAGCAGCCCGCACAGCCGCACGCGTGTTCCTTCAGCCCCTTCGCATGCGGCGCGCTGTCGGTGCCGAGGAAGAAGCGCGGATTGCCCGACGTCGCCGCCTCGACGAGCGCGACGCGATGCGTCTCGCGCTTCAACACCGGCAGGCAGTAGTAATGCGGACGAATGCCGCCCTGGAAAATCGCGTTGCGGTTGTACAGCAGGTGGTGCGCCGTGATCGTCGCGCCCAGCAGTTCCGGCGCCTCGCCGGCTTCGCGGATGTAGTCGACCGCGTCCTTCGTCGTGATGTGCTCGAACACGACCTTCAGCGCCGGAAACGCGCGGCGCAGCGGCGTCATCACACGGTCGATGAAAACCTTCTCGCGATCGAACAGGTCGATCTCCGAATCCGTCACCTCGCCGTGCACGAGCAGCGGCATGCCGGTTTCCTGCATCGCTTCGAGCGTCTTCGCGCACTTCATGAGGTCGGTGACGCCCGCGTCCGAGTTGGTCGTCGCGCCTGCCGGGTAGAGCTTCACGCCATGCACGAAGCCGCTTTCGCGCGCGCGGCGGATTTCGTCGGGCGGCGTGTTGTCGGTCAGGTACAGCGTCATCAGCGGCTCGAACTTCGCCCCGTCGGGCAGCGCGGCGACGATGCGCTCGCGGTACGCCGCGGCCATCGCCGTGGTCGTGACCGGCGGCTTCAGGTTCGGCATGATGATCGCGCGGCCGAACTGGCGCGCGGTGTCAGGCAGCACGGCCGCGAGCATCGCGCCGTCGCGCACGTGCAGGTGCCAGTCGTCCGGGCGGACGAGCGTGATGGAAGCAGGGGAAACGTTGGAAGCGGTCATGGCAAGAAGGGGGGAACGAGACTTCACGCGCACAGCCGATCGACCCGGTCAAACCGCCCTGTTGCGGCCCGAACACACGTCAATTTTGCTATTTGGCGGCTTCGCCTCGGTGATATGCTTGGGAATCGTCATTGTAACGGCTCGTCCCGTTCCCAGGCTCACCGCAACATGTGTCAACTTCTCGGAATGAACTGCGCCGCGCCCACGGACGTCACGTTCTCCTTTACCGGCTTCGCGGCGCGCGGCGGCGTCACCGATCATCACGCCGACGGCTGGGGTATCGCCTTCTTCGAAGACAAAGCCTGCCGCCTGTTCATCGACCATCAATCGTCGGCCACCTCGCCGATCGCCGAGATGGTCAAGCGCTACCCGATCAAATCGAAAAACACGATCGCGCATATCCGCAAGGCGACGCAAGGGCACATCCTGCTCGAAAACTGCCACCCGTTCATGCGCGAACTGTGGGGACGTCACTGGATCTTCGCGCATAACGGCGACCTGCAAGACTATGCGCCGCAGTTGACGGGCCTGTATCAGCCGGTCGGCACGACCGACAGCGAACTCGCGTTCTGCGCGCTGCTGCAAGGTCTGCGCAAGACTTTCCCGGGCGCGCAGCCGCCGCTCGAGGAACTGTTCGCGGCGCTCGAGACGCTCACGCGCGACGTCACGCAGTACGGCGTGTTCAACTTCCTGATGTCGAACGGCCAGGCGTTGTTCGCGCATTGCTCGACGCATCTGCACTACATCGTGCGGCGCTGGCCGTTTTCGACCGCGCATCTGGTCGACGCCGACGTCTCGATCGACTTCGCCAAGTACACGACGCCGGAAGACCGCGTCGCGGTGATCGCGACCAAGCCGCTCACCGACAACGAAGTGTGGACCGCGTTCGAGCCGGGCGATCTGCTGATGTTCCAGCATGGCGAGGTGATCGGCCGCGCCAACATTCCGGTGCCGGCCTCGGTGCGCGAAAAGCTGCGCAATCCCGCGCTCGACGCCTCGGCTTCGGCAACCACGCTCGCGGCATCGAACAACGTGCGCACGGCTGTCGCGCCGGCGGAAAGCGACACTGATCTCGAAGCCGCCGACGATGCGGCGGCGTTCGAATCGTAAGCCGCTGCCGCCAACCAAACCGCCAAAGCGAACCAGCGCCGGTCTGGCAGCAAGCAGCCGCAACAAAAAAGCCGCTCCCTGGAGCGGCTTTTTTGCGTTGCGACCCGGCGCCTGCGGACCACCCCACTCGACCCGCGAGCGAACCCGCGATCTCAGTGCAGAATCTTCGCGAGAAAGTCCTTGGCCCGATCCGACTTCGGGTTCGCGAAGAAGTCTTCCTTGCGGTCGTCTTCGACGATCAAGCCCTTGTCCATGAAGATCACGCGATGCGCGACCTTCTTCGCGAAGCCCATTTCGTGCGTCACGCACATCATGGTCATGCCTTCCTGCGCGAGTTCGACCATCACGTCGAGCACTTCGTTGATCATCTCCGGATCGAGCGCCGAGGTCGGTTCGTCGAACAGCATCGCGATCGGGTCCATGGAAAGCGCGCGCGCAATCGCCACCCGCTGCTGCTGACCGCCCGACAGTTGCCCCGGATACTTGTCCGCATGCGCGCGCAGGCCCACGCGTTCGAGCAGCTTGAGACCCTTCGCGGTCGCTTCGTCGTTCGAGCGGCCGAGCACCTTGATCTGCGCGAGCGTGAGGTTCTGCACGATCGACAGATGCGGGAACAGCTCGAAGTGCTGGAACACCATGCCGACCTTCGAGCGCAGCTTCGACAGATTGGTCTTCTTATCGGTCAGCGACTGGCCGTTGATGACGATCTCGCCCTTCTGGAACGGTTCGAGCCCGTTGACGGTCTTGATCAGCGTGGACTTGCCCGAACCGGACGGTCCGCACACCACGACCACTTCACCCTTGTTGACTTCCGTCGTGCAGTCGGTCAGCACCTGGAACTGGCCGTACCACTTCGAAACATTCTTGATAGAGATCATCTTGCGACCTTTTTCTGAAGACCTTTGACAAGGCTCGACGCGATCACGCAGATCACGAAATAAACCGCGCCCGCGAACAGTACCATCTCGACATTTGTGCCGTCACGATCGCCGATATTCGTGGCGGTACGGAAGAAGTCGGCGAGGCTGATCACGTAGACGAGCGACGTATCCTGAAACAGCACGATGCCCTGCGTGAGCAGCAGCGGCACCATCGCGCGAAACGCCTGCGGCAGCACGACGAGGCGCATCGCCTGCCCGTAGGTCATGCCGAGCGCGAACGACGCGTTGACCTGGCCGCGCGGCACCGCCTGAATGCCGGCGCGGATGATCTCCGAGTAGTACGCGGCCTCGAACAGCGAGAACGCGACCATTGCCGAGGCGAGCCGGATGTCGATGTCGGCCGACAGCCCGAGCACGCTTTGCAGCACCTGCGGCACGATCAGGAAGAACCACAGCAGGACCATCACGAGCGGGATCGAACGGAAGATCGTCACGTAGAGCTTTGCGAACCATTCGAGCGGCTTGAACGACGACAGCCGGAACATCGCGAGAATGGTGCCCCAGACGATGCCGAACACGATCGCGATCAGCGTGATCTCGAGCGTGACGATGGCGCCGGTCCATAGCGTAGGCAGTGCGCCCGGAATACCGCTCCAGTCGAAATGATGCATCACTTGCCTCCGATATAGCCGGGCAGCCGGGTTTTCGCTTCGACCCAGCGCATCAGTTGCATCACGATCAGGTTGATCAGCATGTACGCGACCGTGACCGCGATGAACGACTCATACGTTTGCGAGGTGTAGTCGACGAGCTGACGCGCCTGGGCGGACAGATCGAGCAGGCCGATCGTCGAGGCGACCGCGGAGTTCTTGAAGATGTTCAGAAACTCCGAGGTGAGCGGCGGCACGATGATGCGATACGCGACCGGCAGCAGCACGTAGCGATACGTTTGCCATTGCGTGAAGCCCACCGCGAGACCGGCCGCGCGCTGGCCGCGCGGCAGCGCGTTGATGCCCGAGCGCACCTGCTCGCACACGCGCGCGGCAGTGAAGAGCCCGAGGCACAGAATGGAAGACGAAAAGAACTGCGCGGCCGGCGGCAGTTGCTTGAACCAGTTGCCGAGCGACGCGGGCAGCAACTCCGGTATCACGAGATACCAGATGAAAAACTGCACGATCAGCGGAATGTTGCGGAAAATCGCGACATACACGGTGCCGATGCCCGACGCCCATTTGTTCGGCACCGTGCGCAGCACACCGAACAACGACCCGACGAGCAGCGCGATGACCCATGCCGACAGCGACACGGTAACCGTCACCCACAGCCCCGACAGCAGCCAGCCCAGGTAGGTGGTCGGCTCGCCTGTGGAGACGGGACTCAGCAGAATGCCCCAGTTCCAGTGATATGACATGACCAAGACTCCGGCAAAAAGAAACGGAAGAAGCTCGTGGCCCCTTCCGTTCCGTTCAGCGTTTCGAAAGTGTCGAAAAGCAGCTAAGGTTTAATCGATTGCCTTGTCGTTCGGGTTCTTGAACAGCGCCTTCATGTCGTCGCTCATCGGGAAGTTCAGGTTCAGGCCCTTCGGCGGAATCGGCGATTCGAACCAGCGCTTGTAGATCTGTTCGCCTTCGCTCGAGGTCTGTACCTTCGCAATGGCGTCGTCGGCGACCTTCTTGAAGTCGGCGTCGTTCTTGCGCAGCATGCAGCCATACGCTTCACGCGATTGCGGCGTGCCGACGATCACGAAATCGCCAGGGTTGCTCGACTTCGCGCGCTCGCCGGCGAGCAGCGCGTCGTCCATCATGAACGCGGCGGCGCGGCCCGTGGAGAGCGTCAGGAACGACTCGCCGTGGTCCTTCGCGCTGATGATGTTCATGCCCATGTTCTTGTCCTGGTTCATCTTGCGCAGCATGCGCTCGGACGTGGTGCCGGCGGTCGTCACGACCGTCTTGCCCTTCAGGTCGGCGAAGTCTTTAATGCCGGAGTCTTTCTTCGTCATCAGGCGCGTGCCGATCACGAAGATCGTGTTCGTGAAGGCGGCTTGCTGCTGACGTTCGAGGTTATTCGTAGTGGAGCCGCATTCGATGTCGACCGTACCGTTCTGCACGAGCGGGATGCGGTTTTGCGACGTGATCGGCACGAGCTTCACCTTCAGGTTCGGCATGTTCAGCTTCTGCTTGACGGCCTCGACCACTTTCAGCGCGTAATCCTGCGAATAGCCGATCACGTTCTGCTTGTCGTCGTAATAGGAGAACGGAATCGACGATTCGCGATGGCCCAGCGAAATGACGCCCGTGTCCTTGATCTTCTTCAGCGTGCCCGAATCTTGCGCCTGCGCGCCGACCGTGAACAGTCCGAGAGTCGCGAGCAGCAACGCAGCTTTTTTAACTTTCATCTTGAGTCTCCTTGGCAAGAACCGCAGCCAGTTTAGCAAAGTAATTTTTCTGAAAGTATTGCTATAAACCATGCTGTTGCGCGCACGCCGCGACGCTTGCGCGACGGCGGCGCAACCTGCTTTCTGTGGATAGGAAAAGACGGGCGGCATCGATACGATGCCGCCCGCCGGTCAAACACGCAGTCTTGTGAACCGCGTTTCAGACACCCATGCGCGACGCCCTCACCACCCGGCCCGAGGCCGGGCCGCACGAGCGCCACTCGAAGCGCTCGATCAGGGGTACAGGCCGCGCATTTCGCGCGCCTGCAGAATCCGCTTACATGCGACGATAAACGCCGCGGTCCGCACCGAGACCTTCTGCTCGCTCGCCACCTGCCACACCGCGGCAAAGGCCTCGCGCATCACGCGTTCGAGACGCTCGTTGATCTCGCCCTCGGTCCAGAAGAAGCTCGAGAAATCCTGCACCCATTCGAAGTACGAAACGGTCACGCCGCCTGCGTTCGCGACCACGTCCGGAATCACGAGGATGCCGCGATCGTGCAGGATGTCGTCGGCCGCCGTCGTGGTCGGGCCGTTCGCGCCTTCGACGATGATGCGCGTCTTGATCTTGCCGGCGTTCTTTTCGGTGATCTGATTTTCCAGCGCCGCCGGAATCAGGATGTCCGATTCGACGGTCCAGAACTCTTCGTTCGCGATCGCGTCCGCTTCGGCGAAACCGCCCACGCCCCCCGTCTTCGCAACGTGATCGAGCAGCGCGACCGCGTCGATGCCGGTGGACTTGTACAGCGAGCCGGTGTGGTCCTGCACCGCGACGACCTTCGCGCCCGCTTCCTGGAACAGACGCGCGGCGATCCCGCCGACGTTGCCGAAGCCCTGCACCGCGATGCGCGCGCCCTCGACGTCGAAGCCGATGCGGCGAGCCGCTTCGCAGCCGACCACGAACACGCCGCGGCCGGTCGCCTCGCGGCGGCCGAGCGAGCCGCCGAGCGTGATCGGCTTGCCGGTCACGACGCCGGTGGCCGTTTGGCCCTGGTTCATCGAGTAAGTGTCCATCATCCACGCCATGATCTGCTCGTTCGTATTCACGTCCGGCGCGGGGATGTCGGTATTCGGTCCGATGATGATGCCGATCTCGCTCGTGTAGCGGCGCGTCACGCGTTCGAGTTCGCCGCGCGACAGCGTGCGCGGATCGACGCGGATACCGCCCTTCGCGCCGCCGTACGGCACGTTCACCGCCGCGTTCTTGACCGACATCCACGCGGACAGCGCCATCACTTCGGAGAGCGTCACGTCCTGGTGATAACGCACGCCGCCCTTGCCCGGACCGCGCGACACGTTGTGCTGCACGCGATAGCCTTCGAAGTGCGCGACGGTGCCGTTATCGAGTTCGATGGGCACGTCGACGATCAGGATGCGCTTCGGGCGCTTCAGGGTTTCGAGCCAGCGGGACAGCGGGCCGAGGTAGGGCGCGACGCGGTCGACCTGGCGCAGGTAGTTGCCCCAGGGGCCGAGGTCTTCGCTATTGAGGTAGGACGGAACGGCTTGCGCCGTGACTGCGGATTGTACGGCTTGTTGCTGGGATGACATGAACGCTCCGGGCGTTGATCGAATACCGGCATTGTGAAAAAACGCCGCATCGAAATCCAATGCCGTTTCCTCATCCCATTATGTTTTTTTTGCATAACGCTCGGAAAGCCGCATATTCACGTCGTCGGCAAGCCAATCGGCGAGCCGGTGCGACGCGCTTTCAGGCTGCGCCCTGCTTCAGTTCTTCCGTCACGACATCCCATAGCTGCCGCACGAGAATCTGCCGTGCATCGTCGCTTTTTGCCGCGAGCTTGTCGCGATACAGGCGAATCTCCATGCTCAGCGTGAGCTGCCCTTCGGGCGTGCCGCGCGTCGCGCGATCGAGACGGATCAGCTTGCCCTCGGCGACCGCGTCTTCCACCGCGCTATGCGGCAGGAAGGCAATGCCGTGAGCGGCGAGCGCCATCGCCTTGAGCCCCTCGGCCATATCGGTTTCGTAGAGTCGGTCCAGATGGAGGCGCTCGGGCGCGTTCGCGAGAATCACCTCGGTCATGCGTCCGAGATACGCATTGGGCGTATACGACAGATACGGCGTGGGCGCCTCGGCCGTGCCCGGCAGCGTATGTCGCGGGCGGCCCGCGCGGCCCGGCGCCGAGAACGGGCTGATCGGCTCGTGGCCGAGCGTCAACATGTCGTAGCGGCCCGGATCGAGCGCGACCGGATGGCTCGGGTGGTGGTAGCCCATCATCAGATCGCAGCCGCCCTCGACGAGCGAAAGCGCCGCGTCGTGCACGTTGAGCGCACGCAGCCGCGTGTGGATCGGGCCCATCTGCGCCTCGATGCGCTGCAGCCAGCGCGGGAAGTACGTGAGCGAAAGCGTGTGCGGCACCGCGAATTCGATCGTCGCCTGCGGCGTCGCCGTGTGGCCGCGCAACAGCGCGCGCGCTTCGTGGAACTGCGAGAGCATCGCGAGCGCCTGCTCGTTGAACACCTGGCCGGCCGCCGTAAGCCGCGTCGGATAAACCGAGCGGTCGATCAGCTCCGTGCCGAGCCACGCTTCGAGCGCCTGGATGCGGCGCGAGAAGGCCGGCTGCGTGACGTGGCGCAATTCGGCCGAGCGGCTGAAGCTACGCGTTTCCGCGAGCGAAATGAAATCTTCGAGCCATTTCAGTTCCATGCGATTGCGCCGCCGGCGTAAGAGAAGAAGTCTGCATTCTAGCGGCGCGCCACATGCGCGAGGCACGGTGCCGCAACGCAAACCGCCGGCCCTGCGATGGGCCGGCGCATGCAGTTCGCCCGCGCCTGCCGCATCGAGGGCTCGCGCCGAAGCTCGGTGGCCCGCCCGGCACGGCCAGGCCGCGAAGCTCGGGCACCGCGCCTCACAGTGGTAAAATGCGCGGTTCCCGCCGTTTCCGATCCGCTCGCTGAGCGCTTAGCTCCTCATCATGTCCGACACCCGCCCCGACACCCTGTTCGCGCTGAACGCGCTCTCCCCTCTTGACGGCCGCTACGCGTCGAAAACCGAAGCCCTGCGCGACTGGCTCTCGGAAGCCGCCTTCATGCGCAATCGCGTGACGGTCGAAATCCACTGGCTGATCGCGCTGTCGCGCGCCGGCTTCGCCGAAGTGCCGCGCTTCTCCGACGCGTCCGAGCAGTTCCTGCTGCAACTGGCCGAGCGCTTCACCGCGCACGACGCCGCGCGCATCAAGGAAATCGAGCGCGTCACGAACCACGACGTGAAGGCCGTCGAGTACTGGCTCAAGGAATCGGTCAAGGGTCAGGAAGAACTGGAGCGCGCGAGCGAGTTCATCCACTTCGCCTGCACGTCGGAAGATATCAACAACACCTCGCACGGCCTGATGCTCGCCGGCGCGCGCGAACACGTAATCCTGCCGGCGCTGCGCTCGGTGCACGAGCGCCTCATCGCGCTCGCGCATGCGCACGCCGCCCAGCCGATGCTCTCGCGCACGCACGGCCAGCCGGCCAGCCCGACCACGCTCGGCAAGGAAATCGCCAACGTCGCGGCGCGTCTCGCACGCGCGATCGAGCGCATCGCGAAAGTCGAACTGCTCGGCAAGATGAACGGCGCGGTCGGCAACTTCAACGCGCACCTGTCCGCGTATCCGGAATTCGACTGGGAAGCGTTCTCGAAGGACGTCGTCGAAAACCGCCTGAAGCTCACGTTCAACCCGTACACGATCCAGATCGAGCCGCACGACTACATGGCCGAACTGTTCGACGCGATCTCGCGCGCCAACACGATCCTGCTCGACCTCGACCGCGACGTGTGGGGCTACATCTCGGTCGGCTACTTCAAGCAGCGCACGAAAGCCGGCGAAATCGGCTCGTCGACGATGCCGCACAAGGTCAATCCGATCGACTTCGAAAACTCCGAAGGCAACCTCGGCCTCGCCAACGCAACGCTGCGCCATCTCGCCGACAAGCTGCCGGTGTCGCGCTGGCAGCGCGACTTGACCGACTCGACGGTGCTGCGCAACATCGGCGTCGCGTTCGGCTATTCGCTGCTCGCCTACGACTCGCTGATCCGCGGCCTCGACAAGCTCGAAGTGAACGCGCAGCGTCTGAACGAAGACCTCGACAACTGCTGGGAAGTGCTGGCCGAGCCGGTGCAGACCGTGATGCGCCGCTACGGCATCGAGAATCCGTACGAACAGCTGAAGGAACTCACGCGCGGCAAGGGCATTACGCGCGAAGCGCTGCAGGCGTTCGTCAGCGGCCTCGCGATTCCGCAGGACGCGAAGGACCGTCTGCTCTCGATGACGCCGGGCTCGTACATCGGCAAGGCCGTCGAACTGGCGAAGCGGATCGGCTGATTCTGGTCTGCTTGCTTATGCAGGTCGTGCCTCGCGGCGGTGTCGCGGCGAGGCGTAAAAAAAGCCGCTCGGATGAGCGGCTTTTTTTCGTCCGGCGCTTGGTAGCCAGCGCTCGGTAGCCGGCGTCTGGTAGCCGGCATATGGGCGTCCGGTATTTCAGCGTCCGGCATGCAGCGCCGAAACACACCCCAAAGTCAACGGCTCAGCGCTCGTCGACCTGCCTGAGCACTTCGTCGACGATCTGCTCCGGCGTCAGATCGATGCTGACCGTGATCGCTTCATCGGCGCCGGGCTCTTCGAGCGTATCGAGCTGGCTTTGCAGCAGCGACGGATCGAAGAAGTGCCCGGTGCGATGCCCCAGACGCTCCGCGAGCACCTCGCGCGAGCCCTTGAGGTAGACGAAGCAGACGTCCTTGTCGCCGGCGCGCAGCACGTCGCGATACGAGCGCTTCAGCGACGAGCACGTGAACACCGCCGTCTCGCCCGCCTGCTGCTTTTCCTCGATCGCGGCGCGAATCGTCTTCAGCCACGGCCAGCGGTCTTCGTCGGTGAGCGGGGTGCCGTGGTGCATTTTCTCCTTGTTGGCGGCGCTGTGAAACGCATCGCCGTCGGTGAACGTGCAATGCAGACGCTCCGCGAGCATTTCGCCGATCTTCGACTTGCCGGCGCCCGACACGCCCATTGCGATCAGAATCATTTGAAGCTCCTTACAGGACCGCCGCCAGCGCGAAGGTCAGGCCCAGCCCCATCACCGAGATGATGGTTTCGAGGAGCGACCACGTCTTGAAGGTCTGCCCCACCGTCATGCCGAAATATTCCTTGATCAGCCAGAAGCCGCCATCGTTCACGTGCGAGAAGATCAGCGAGCCCGAGCCGGTCGCGAGCACCAGCAGTTCCGGCTTCACCTGCATGCCGCCGGCCAACGCGATCGGCGCGACGATGCCGCAAGCGGTCGTCATCGCGACGGTGGCCGAACCGGTCGCGAGACGGATCAGCGCCGCGACAAGCCAGCCGAACAGCAGCGGCGACAGATGCACCGCGGTCGCCACGTTGACGATTTCCTTCGAAATGCCGCTATCCATCAGCACGCGGCCAAAACCGCCGCCCGCACCGACGATCAGCGTAATGCCCGCGATCGGCGCGAGACACTCGCCGCAGAACTTCTGAATCTGGTCGCGCGTAAAGCCGCGGCTCGCGCCGAAGGTCCAGAAGCTGACCAGCACGGCCGTCAGCAGCGCAACGTCGGTGTTGCCGAAGAAGCGCAGCAGATCGTTCGGCAGCGTATTCGCCGCGAAGAACAGGTCGGCCCAGCTGCCGACCAGCATCAGCACCACCGGCAACAGGATCGTGACCAGCGTGATGCCGAAGCCCGGCAGTTCGCGTTTCGGTGCGTCGGCTTGCGCGCCGTTGCCGCCACTCGCGGCGCTGCCGAGGAACTGCGCGGCCAGCGCGTTTTCCTTCGGCAACTGGATATGGCGGCTCACCAGCAGCGCGAACAGCGGACCGGCGACGATCGCGCACGGAATGCCGACGATCAGACCGTAGGCAATCGTCTTGCCGATGTCGGCGTGATAGGCCTGCACGGCGAGCAGCGCGGCCGGGTGCGGCGGAATCAGACCGTGCACGACGGACAGGCCCGCGACCATCGGCAGGCCGACCAGCAGCAGCGATTTATTGGTGCGCCGTGCGACGTTGAACGCGATCGGAATCAGCAGCACGAAGCCGACCTCGAAGAACACCGGCAAGCCGACGATGATCGCGACAACCATCATCGCCCAGTGAATGTGCTTCTCGCCGAACCAGTTGATCAGCGTAGTCGCGATGCGCTCGGCGCCGCCCGATTCGGCCATCATCTTGCCGAGCATCGTGCCGAGGCCGACCACGATGGCGATGTGGCCGAGCGTGTTGCCGTTACCGGTTTCGAACGATTTGACGATGGTCTGCATCGGCATGCCGGACACGAGGCCGAGCAGCAGCGAGACGATGATCAGGACAAGAAACGGATAGACCTTGAAGCGCGTGATCATCAAGATCAGCAAGGCGATGGCGATCACCGCGTAGACCAGCAGCATGCTGCCGTGGACAGCTTCCATGAAGCTTCTCCTTTCGTTATTGATTCTGAGTGCGGAACACGGCCAGCACGTCGTCTCACGGCAACCTGCGCGATGCCTGAAAACCCGGCTGGCCGCGCGGACGCTGAATTTTACTGTTTGTTTCCCGAGCGCGCGCGTAAATCCGGGCAGCCCGTCATGTAAAAAAAGAGCCTCGGCGCGACAGCCTGGTGCGGCTGTATCGACAAGACTCCTGGTATCGGGCCCGCTTCAGGCAGCCACTCCGGCAGCCGATGCGTTGTCGCCGAGCTTAGCGCGCCGGCGCGGCCAACTGGCTCGCGGCACGCGCGAGACGCGTGACCTCGTCCCAGTTCTGCGCGGCGAGCGCGGCCTTCGGCGTGAGCCACGAACCGCCGACGCAAACCACGTTCGGCAGCGACAGGAAATGCGGCGCAGTCTCGGGCGTAATGCCGCCGGTCGGGCAGAACTTCAGCGTCGGGAACGGGCCGTGGAATGCCTGCAGCATCGGCACGCCGCCCGCCTGCTGCGCGGGGAAGAACTTGACGATCTCGTAGCCGAGCTCCAGCGCGGCAATGATGTCCGACGGCGTCATGACGCCCGGCAGCAGCGGCAGGCCGGCATCCTGCGCGGCCTGGTGCATGTCCTTCGTCAGACCCGGCGACACGCCGAACTGCGCGCCCGCCTTCTTCGCCTGCGCGCAATGCTCGGGCTTCGTGATCGTGCCGACGCCGACCACGATGTCCTCGGCCAGCTGGCTCGCGCGCTTGATCGCTTCGAGCCCTGCTGCGGTGCGCAACGTGATTTCGAGCACCTTCACGCCGCCCGCATGCAATGCGCGCGACACGTGTTCGCCCTGCTCGACCGAGTCGAACGCGAGCACCGGAATCACCGGGCCGAGGCGCACGATATCGCTTACTGTTTTCGCCGTCATTGTCAGACTCCTTGTTTCTGTCGCGCCGCGCTGGCTTACGCGGCGTTCGTGTGTTTGTCGTGGTGCTGATGACTGTGCTGGTGGCCGTGCGCGTGATCCGGGTGAGCGCCGGGCTCGCCGACCATCGCGCCGAACACCGATGCGCCCTGCTCCGCCGGCGCCGCCGCCGAGCGGAACACGCCGAACAGCTCGCGGCCGAAGCCGACCTCGTTGTCCGCCTGATGCTTCGGCTCGGCGCACTCGCGCGCGGCCCATTCGGCCGCGTCGATCTCGATGTCGAGCACGCCGGCTTCGGCGTCGATCACCAGCATATCGCCCGTGCGAACCTTGCCGATCGGGCCTTGCAGCAACGCTTCCGGCGACAGGTGGATCACCGCCGGCACCTTGCCCGACGCACCCGACATGCGGCCGTCGGTCACCAGCGCGACATGGAAACCCTGATCCTGCAACACACCGAGCAGCGGCGTCAAACGGTGCAGTTCCGGCATGCCGTTTGCCCGCGCGCCCTGGAAGCGCACCACGGCGATGAAATCGCGCTTCAACTCGCCGTTGTCGAAAGCCGCCTGCACTGCTTCCTGCGAATCGAACACGATCGCCGGCGCCTTCACCTTGCGATGCTGCGCCGCGACCGCCGAAATCTTGATGACGCCGCGGCCCAGCTCGCCCTGCATCAGACGCAGGCCGCCGTCCGCCTGGAACGGTTCCGCGATGCCGCGCAGCACGGCCGTATCGGCGCTCGCCTCGGCGCCCGCGACCCACTGCAGCTTGCCGTCGATCAGCTTCGGCTCCTCGGTGTAGCGCTTGAGCCCCTTGCCCACCACGGTGTTGACGTCTTCATGCAGCAGACCGCCTTCGAGCAGATTGCGCACGAGGAACGCGACGCCGCCGGCCGCGTGGAAGTGGTTCACGTCGGCCTTGCCGTTCGGATAGATTTTCGCGAGCAGCGGCACCGCTTGCGAGAGCGCGTCGAAGTCGTCCCAGTCGATCACGATGCCGGCCGCGCGCGCAATCGCGACGAGGTGCAGCGTGTGATTGGTCGAGCCGCCCGTCGCCAGCAGCGCGACGATGCCGTTGACGATCGCCTTCTCGTCGACCACGTGGCCGATCGGCATGTAGTGGCCGCGCTCGACCGTCAGATCGAGCACGCGGCGCGCGGCCTGCGCGGTCAGCGCGTCGCGCAGCGGCGTGTGCGGATGCACGAAGGCCGAGCCCGGCAGATGCAGGCCCATTACTTCCATCAGCATCTGGTTGCTGTTCGCGGTGCCGTAGAACGTGCAGGTGCCGTGGCTGTGATACGCGGCCGCTTCGGCTTCGAGCAACGCCTCGCGGCCGCACTGGCCGGTCGCATACAGCTGGCGCGTCTTCGCTTTGTCGTCGTTGGAGAGGCCGCTCGCCATCGGGCCGGCCGGCACGAAGATCGTCGGCAGATGGCCGAATTGCAGCGCGCCGATCAGAAGGCCCGGCACGATCTTGTCGCAGATGCCGAGGCACAGCGCCGCATCGAACATGTTGTGCGTGAGCGCGACGGCCGTGCTCATCGCGATCACTTCGCGCGAAAAGAGCGACAGCTCCATGCCCGCGTTGCCCTGCGTGATGCCGTCGCACATCGCCGGCACGCCGCCCGCGAATTGCGCGACACCGCCGTTTTCGCGCGCGGCCTGCTTGATGATGTCCGGGTAGTTTTTGTACGGCGCGTGGGCCGACAGCATCTCGTTGTACGACGAAACGATGCCGAGGTTCGGCTCACGGATCTGCTTGATGACGAGCTTGTCGTTGCCTTCGAGCCCCGCGAAACCGTGCGCGAGGTTCGCACACGAGAGCGCGCCGCGCGCCGGGAACTTGCCCTGCGCATGATGGATGCGGGCCAGATACGCCTCGCGGGTGGGCTTGCTGCGCTCGATCACGCGCTGCGTGACCTTCAACAATTGCGAATGCAGGGAAACCATCTGAGCTCCTTCGTCGCTGGCGGCGGGCGGTATCGCGGGGTAGGGATCGGCAAGTCGTGTGTGCTGCTCTCGAACGACGCCATCTTAGTAGAAAAACTACACGATCGCAACGGAGAGCGCTGTTGCATCGCCACATCGCAAAACACGGCGCATCGCCCTACTGGCGGCCTATCGGTGCTTTTCGATTCAAACCCAGGGAATACACTTAGACGCCAATATGTAGTTTTTGTACTTGCCTTTTGTGCGCCATCGGCCAATCGGCTATAGTCCACGGATTCTTCAGCATAGTGCGAGTTGTCCGATGATGCTGTCTCAGGTGGAAGAGATGCGCGACCAGTTGCGCCCGTCCGAGCGCAAGCTGGCCGATTACGTGATCGAGGCGCCGCGCGAGGTGCTCGATCTGTCGATGACCGAAGTGGCCGCGCGCGCGGGCGTGAGCCAGCCGACCATCGCGCGGTTCTGTCATGCGCTCGGCTTTTCGGGGTTTCGCGAATTCAAGATCCGGCTTGCGCAAGGCATCGCGGCCGAAGTGCCTGCCGTGTATCGCGACGTGCGGCCCGACGAACCGACGCCCGGCGTCGCCGCGAAGGTGCTCGACCGGACCATCGGCGCGCTGATCCAGGTGCGCAACAACCTCTCGTCGGACAGCGTCGCGGCGGCGATCGACCTGCTCGCGCACGCGCGGCGCATCGAGTTCTACGGCGCGGGCGGCTCGGGCATCGCCGCGCTCGACGTGCAGCACAAGTTCTTCCGGCTCGGCATGCCGAGCGTCGCGTATTCGGACCCGCATACGTTTCTGATGTCCTCGGCGCTGCTGGGCGAGGGCGACGTCGTGGTCGCGATCTCGAACACGGGCCGCACGCGCGACATCATCGACGCCGCGAAGGCCGCGCTCAACGCGGGCGCGAAGGTGGTCGCGATCACGCACGGCAACTCGCCGCTCGCGCGGCTCGCGACGGTGGGCCTGTTTGCGAACGTCGACGAAGACACCGACATCTTTTCGCCGATGACCTCGCGCGTGTCGCATCTCGCGATCGGCGACATTCTCGCGGTCGGCGTCGCGTTGAGCCGTGGGCCGGAACTCGTGGAAAAGCTCGCGCAGACGAAAGAGGTAATTCATCGGCGGCGGGTGGATTCGCAGGGGTGATGCGCGGCGGCAAAGTGCTCGGCCGCCAATAAAACGAAGGGCGGTGTGCCGTTCAACCGGCACACCGCCCTTTTGTCTTTTCCCGCTTTTTCTCGCGCTTTTCCTGCTGTTTTCCCTGCCGCTTTCCCGCGCGACGGCCGAGGCGCCGTCGACCGCTCAGAACGGCTTGATCACCACCAGCGCAACCGCCGCGAGCATGCCGAGTACCGGCAGTTCGTTGAACATCCGATACCACTTGTCCGAGCGGCGGTTCTCGCCGCGCTCGAACCGGCGCAGCAGCACGCCGCAATACGCGTGGTAGACGACGAGCAGCACGACCACGCCGACCTTCGCGTGAATCCAGCCCTGCCCGCTGCCGATGCCGATCACGAGCCACAACCACAGCCCGCACGCGAGCGCCGGCACCGCGATGAAGGTCATGAAGCGGAACAGCTTGCGCGCCATCAACAGAAGACGCGCCGTTGCCGCGGGTTCGGTTTCCATCGCCAGATTGACGAAGATGCGCGGCAGATAGAACAGGCCGGCAAACCAGGAAGCAATCAATACGATGTGAAACGTCTTTACCCAGAGCATCGGCGGGTCCTTATAGTCCTTGTGGTCGGTCGTAGGGTCGTTAGTGTCGTTAGGGGCGTTGTTCGCGGCGCGTCGATTCGTGCGGCCTCGGTCTTACTGACGGCCCTCGCCGTGACCGAGCACCACGTACTTCAGCGAGGTCAGCCCGTCGAGCCCGACCGGGCCGCGCGCATGCAGCTTGTCGTTCGAAATGCCGATCTCGGCGCCAAGGCCGAACTCGAAGCCGTCCGCGAAACGCGTCGATGCGTTGACCATCACGCTCGCCGAATCGACTTCGCGCAGGAAGCGCATCGCGCGGTCGTGGTCTTCGGTGACGATCGCGTCGGTGTGCTGCGAGCTATAGGTGTTGATGTGCTCGATCGCCGCGTCGAGGTTGTCGACGATCTTGATCGCGAGCACCGGCGCGAGGTATTCGGTGCGCCAGTCTTCCTCGGTCGCCTCGACGAGCGGACCGACGCCCGCATCGGCCAGCACCGCGCGCGCCGCCGCGTCGACGCGCAGTTCCACGTCCTTGTCGCGATACAACTGCCCAAGCGGCGGCAGCACTTCGGCGGCGATGCCGCGCGCGACCAGCAGCGTTTCCATCGTGTTGCAGGTGCCGTAGCGGTGCGTCTTCGCGTTATCGCAGACGTTGAGCGCCTTGGCGAGATCGGCGCGGTCGTCGACGTAGACGTGGCAGATGCCGTCGAGGTGCTTGATCATCGGCACGCGCGCTTCGTTGATGAGCCGCTCGATCAGGCTCTTGCCGCCACGCGGCACGATCACGTCGACATAGCCGGTCATCGTGATGAGCTTGCCGACCGCCGCGCGGTCCGAGGTCGCGACCACCTGCACCGCGTCCTGCGGCAAGCCGGCTGCTTGGAGCCCCTCGCCGATCAGCTTCGCGAGCGCGGTATTGCATTCGAGCGCTTCCGAGCCGCCGCGCAAAATCGTCGCGTTGCCGGACTTCAGGCATAGCGCCGCCGCATCGATCGTCACGTTCGGGCGCGATTCGTAGATGATGCCGATCACGCCGAGCGGCACGCGCATCTGGCCGACCTGGATGCCGCTCGGCCGGTACTTGAGATTGCTGATCTCGCCGATCGGGTCGGCCAGCGCCGCGACCTGGCGCAGACCCTCGACCATCGTCTTCAGCGCCTTGTCCGACAGCGTCAGACGGTCGATGAACGCCGCATCGTGCCCCTTGTCGCGCGCCCGTTCGAGGTCGCGCGCATTCGCCTGCTTGAGCAGCGCGGCATCGCGTTCGATGGCCTCGGCGATGGCCGCGAGCGCGGCGTTCTTCGCGGCGGTCGAAGCTCGCGCCATCGCGCGTGATGCCTGGCGCGCGCGCTGGCCGAGGTCGGTCATGTACTGGTCGATATCCATGGTCATTCTCGTGATGCCTCGCACGTCGAGGTGCGGTGGTCGGACAGAATTAGCGAAAGATCAAACGATTGTAAGTCGGGCACCGGGGCTTTGCTTGCACGCGGACGGCCGGTGCGCTGCGATGCCGCGGGTTTGTCGTCGCGTTGCATTGCCGTTGCTATGGCGTCGGGTATAGCGGACGAAGCGCGACGATCCGCATGCAAAAGTATGCGAAAAGCGGCTGGCGGCTACCATGCGCTTGTCGGCGTCTGCACGGCGTCGACCCCATGCGCAACCACCGCATCCCGGCCGAGGCTCGCGCGCCTCAGCCGCGTCAGACTGGCCGCCGTGCCGACGCCGCCGGCGTGCGAGGCCGTGGCGGCGGCACGGGCG
>NZ_JAAGPS010000078.1:0-244 GCF_017105025.1 Paraburkholderia sp. Ac-20336
ATATGAAAAGTCGAGCAAAGAAGTGTGAAGCCAAACGGTATCATTCCACAAGACAATGTTCACAACAAGAGTGTTAGTGATACTAATACACGTACATATCACAACACTCGAGCTACGAAGAAGTAGTATGACTGTGTGAAGAGATGGCTATGATAGCATGATGTTAATACTCATGAAGCTTAAGATAATAAGAATAACTCCCATAGATGTAACGATTTTTACTTTTTTTTTTTTTTTCATGATC
>NZ_JAAGPS010000079.1:0-34850 GCF_017105025.1 Paraburkholderia sp. Ac-20336
TCCGAGCATCTGCTGGAAGCGTTGCAGCAGCACCAGCGCGGCCGGATGCATCGTCTCGACGGAACCCGAGACGTCGACCACGGCGGCGAGCGCCGTGTGGCGCTTGTCTTCCGTGTCGAGCAACAGCGGCAGCGTGGCAAGCGCCTGCTGCGGCTCCAGATCGACGATGATCTGCTGCTGGCGCAGCAGCTTCGCGAGCGCCGCTTCGTCGAAATGGCCGAACCGGTCGGTATGCGTGAGCATGTCGAGCACGCGTTCCATGCGCGAGCGGCGCAGATAGCCGCGCGCCTTCGACATCAGCCCGAGCATGCGCACCGCGCCCTCGGCCGCGCCGCCTTCGGTCATCGCCTCGAGTGCGGCGCGCACTTCCGGCAGCGCGCGCAGGTCCTTGCCGCGGCGATGCTCCGCGCCCTGCAATTCGTGGTGGCCGATGCCCTTCATCAGCGGCGAGCCGTAGATCGCATGGAAGACCGTTTCGCGCCAACCGTCGCGCATGCCGCGATACAGATTGAGCTGGTTTTCGACGACGAGCGCGCCGATGCGCTCGAACGCCGCGAACGGATTGTCCAGATCGACGGGCTGACGCTGCGCACGTGCCGTCGCAGCCCACGCCTCGACCGGCTTCATGAGCGGATTCTGGTCCGAGAAGAGGCTGCGGCGCAGACGGATCGGCTGGAAATCGCGCGCGGCCTGCGCGGACTCGGGCGTGACCGCCGCGCGCACGAACGGACGCACGGCCAACTCGTACAGCTCGGTGCCCATTTCCGACAGACGCGCGACGGACGCGAACAGCGCTTCGTCGTCGCGGCCGTCGTCGATGCCGAGCAGGTCGTCGATCGTGCGGGCCTCGAAGCGGATATGCACGCGGTCGGCGGCATCGTCGAGCTTCATTTCGTAGAGGCCGGGCGGCAGGCCGTCGATGGCGCGCAGCGTCTCGGTAATCGCGTCGTGCTCGCGCGTGGCGATCTTCGCCGATACGAAAATGCCGAGATGGCCGATCGACTGATGGATCATGTACACGATGCGCTGGCCGCGCATCTTGATCTCGTCGACATTCGCGTAGAGGTCCGCGATCCAGTTGAGCGCCTGTTGCGGCGGCGTGATGTTGTCGCCATGCGAGGCGAACACGACGATCGGCGAGGTGATGCGGCGCAGGTCGATGGCCTCGCCGCCGAGCCGCGCTTCGCCGCGCGCGAGCCGGTTGCCGACGAACAGGTTCTCGACGATCCAGCGGATTTCGGCCTCGTTCATCAGATGGAAGCCGCCCCACCAGCGCTCGAAGCCGAGATAGCGCGACGCTTCCGAGTCGATGTGCGAATACAGGTGGTAGTACTTTTTGAACAGATGGTTGGCCGGGTCGAGACCCTCGAAGTTGAGCACGAGCCACGCGCCGTCGAACACGCCGTTGCCGAGGTCGGACATGACGAGCGCCGGCAGTGCGCCGCCGGACAGGCCGCCCGTGTAGCGCATCGGGTTCTCGCCGGTGCGGCCCGCCCAGTACGACATCGGCGCGCCGTTGACGACGACCGGACCGGCCAGATCCGGCGCCGATGCCGCGAGCAGCATTGCGGCCCAGCCGCCCTGGCAGTTGCCGATCACCGCGGGCCGGTGCGCGTTCGGATGACGGCGCGCGATCTCGCGCAGGAATTCGACTTCGGCGTCGCGCACGTCGGCCATGGTCTGGCCGGGTTCCGGCACCGGGCGGAACACGACGAAGTAGACCGGATGGCCGCCCTTGAAGGCCTCGCCGACCTGGCTGTCCGGCTTGAAGCCGCCGATGCCGGCGCCGTGGCCCGCGCGCGGATCGATAATCATGAACGGCTGCTTGTCGTCGTCGATCGTCACGTCCGCCGGCGGAACGATGCGCACGAGCGAATAGTTGACCGGCAACGCCAGTTCGCGGCCGTCGATCAGGAGTTCGTACTGGAAGTCGAGCACCGGCGGCATGCCCGCCTTCAGATGCTCGACGTAGTTGTTGCCGCGCTGGCGCAACGTGTCGAGCATCAGCACCTGGCGCTGCACGGCATCGGTCAGGTAGCCGATCCAGTCGGCCATCCAGCTGGCCGGCGCATTCGAGGCCCGCGCGTGCAACTGCTTTAGCTCGTGTTCGATGGTGTGCTGCAGTTCGTCGGCGAAAGCGGCGGCCGCGTGGCGCACGCGGCTGGCCTGGTTCCACGCCACTTCCGACACGGTATTGCCGAATTTACGCTGGTCGGCGAAGGCGCGCAGCAGGGCTTCGCCGCCCTGCCAATAGCGCCCGTACAGCGTTTCGAGAACGTCTAAGCCTTGATCGACACGGCCATCCATCATCGTTTTCTCCATGACTCGTTAGCGTGCGGGTCGGCTCTTTGCGGAGCCAGGCGATCGTGAGCGCAGGGCTCGCCAATCCGCATCACAGTAGTGACGTGTGGTGACAGAGAAGTGAATGCGCGGGATCGTCAGGGCGACTCGCGCGATGAGGCACGCAATGGCGGGGAAATTGGCGGATCGTTCTTTGGGGAGTGGGGGTGAAGTTCGGTGGGTGGCCCGTTGGTAGCCGATTCGTGGCCGGTTCGTGGCCGATTGATGCGGCGTGGTCACGGCTCGGACACCGGAATGTCATTGAAGGGGTGGTAGCAACGGCATGGCCTCATCGGCAACGGCGTCGAACCGCGATGCCGTCGATTGCGCGACCATGCCGTCACGGTGCTGCTTGCGCCTCGCGCTTACGCTACCGCCGCCGGACTCAGCGCGGCCAACGCCACCGCGTCCGCGCCGGCGGGCAAACGAATCGTGCTCGACGGGTCGTGCGCCGCGCGCCACACCGCTTCCGCCACATCCAGCGCCTGAGTGACAGGCCCGGACGATTGCGCCCATCCCGCGAAGACGCTCTGCGCCAGATCGGCGTAGGCATCGGGAATGCCACCCATCCGGGCTCGCGCGTTTTCCCCGAAACGGGTTTCCGGCGCTCGCCCTGGCAACACGAGGTTAACGCGCACGTTGAACGGCTCAAGTTCCAGCGCCAGCGATTCGGTGAACGCGTTGATCGCCGCCTTGCTGGCGGTGTACACCGAGAGCAGATGCAGCGGCTTGAACGTCACACTCGAGGTGACGTTCACGATGACCCCTGCCTGGCGTTGCCTGAATTGCGGAAGCACGGCATGGGTCATCGCCATCGTGCCGAACGTATTGGTCTCGAAGACCTCGCGCACCGTATCCATCGAGGTGCCTTCAAAGGCATTCAGCAGACCGATGCCGGCGTTGTTGACCAGCACGTCGATCGGCCCGGCGGCATCCACGGCGCGGCGAATGCTGTCCTGGTCGGTGACGTCGAGCGCCAGCACGCGCAGATTCTCGGAGCGCGGCAGCACACCCTCGCGCGGCGTGCGCATCGTGGCGATGACCTTCCAGTCGCGATCGAGAAAGTATTGGGCGGTTTCGAGGCCGAAGCCGGACGAACAGCCTGTGATGAGGATGGTTCCCATGCGTGATCCCGGTTGTCTGTGGAACCGACACAATAGATGCGCGGACGCGGACTGCCTACAATCAAAGGTCCACATTTCGCCTTCATTCGTCCACCATGATCGACCCGCTTGCCGAGGTGGTCACGTTGCTTCAGCCGAGGGCCGCGTTCTCGAAAGTGGTCAGTGGCGCCGGGGCCTGGCGCGTTCGCCGCACGGAAGCGGGCCGCCCCTTCTACTGCGCGCTGCTCGGCGGCTCGTGTCGCCTTGCCGTCGACGGCCATGAGCCGATCACGCTCGTGGCAGGTGATTTCGCGCTGGTTCCCTCGGCGCATGGCTTCACGATGTCGAGTCTCGATCTGGCGACAGCGGAGGACCTCGACACCGAGCCCATCGCCCTGCCCGACGGCGAATTCCGTCTCGGAAGCGAAAGCGGCTCGCCCAATGCGCGCTGGCTGGTTGGTTACTGCGTTTTCGGTTCGCCGGATACGGCCTTGCTTGTCTCGCTGCTTCCGCAACTCGTGCATGTGCGCGGCGAGAAGCGGCTGACGGCACTCGTGGAACTCGTCAACGACGAATCGCGTGCGAGACGCCCCGCACGCGACATGATCCTGGAACGCCTGCTGGAAGTGCTGCTGATCGAAACGCTGCGCTCCACGGCGAGAACCGGCGCATCCCCTGGCCTCTTGCGCGGATTAGCCGACGAGCGCCTCGCCGCCGCGATACGGCGGATGCACGAGAGTCCCGCCCAGCCCTGGACGGTCGCGCAGTTGGCCAAAGAGGCCGCGCTTTCGCGCTCGGCGTTCTTCAAACGCTTCAGTCAGACCGTCGGGCTCGCGCCGATGGAATATCTGCTCACGTGGCGCATGGCGTTGGCCGAGAGCCTGCTGCGGCAGAAAGCCAGCATTGCGGATGTAGCGCAGCGGGTTGGCTATAGCTCGGCGAGTACGTTCAGCATCGCGTTCACGCGTCATGTCGGGCTGCCGCCTCGGCGGTATATGCTGGAGCGGGGGGAATTGGTGCGGTAGTGGGGGTGGGTTATGTGATGCGATGTGTCGAACGTCGGCTCGGACTCGGGTCGACGTGGTTTCAGACCGGACGGTGGTTTAAGTCGGGATGGTAAATGGGACGGTGTTAATCCGGGTTCTTGGTTTTTGTCGCCGCTTCTACCGCCAACCTGTCTTGCAGGTTGGCGGTAGTTCAGGAACAACGTCCTGATTTACTCCCACTCAATCGTCGCCGGCGGCTTCCCCGATATGTCATAAACAACCCGGTTAATCCCCCGCACCTCGTTAATGATCCGGTTCGACACGTGCCCAAGCAGTTCATGCGGCAGATGCGCCCAGTGCGCGGTCATGAAGTCGAGCGTCTGCACCGCGCGCAGCGCGACCACGTACTCGTAAGTACGCCCATCGCCCATCACGCCGACGCTCTTCACCGGCAGGAACACCGCGAACGCCTGGCTCGTCAGGTCGTACCAGGACTTGCCGGTTTCCTTGTCGATGGTGTTGCGCAGCGTCTCGATGAAAATCGCGTCCGCGCGGCGCAGCAGGTCCGCGAAATCGCGCTTCACTTCGCCGAGAATCCGCACGCCGAGGCCCGGGCCCGGGAACGGATGGCGATACACCATCGAATGCGGCAAACCGAGCTTCACGCCGAGTTCGCGCACTTCGTCCTTGAACAGTTCGCGCAACGGTTCGAGCAGCTTCAGGTTCAGCGTCTCGGGCAGGCCGCCCACGTTGTGGTGGCTCTTGATCGTCTGCGCGGCCTTCTTGCCCTTACCCGCCGACTCGATCACGTCCGGATAGATCGTGCCTTGCGCGAGCCACTTCGCATCGGTCAGCTTGCCGGCCTCGGCCTGGAACACCTCGACGAATTCCGCGCCGATGATCTTGCGCTTCGCTTCCGGATCGGTCACGCCGGCGAGCTTGCCGAGGAACGCCTCGCTCGCGTCGACGTGGATCACCTTCACACCGAGGTGATCGGCGAACAGCGCCATCACCTGCTCGGCTTCGTTCAGGCGCAACAGACCATGATCGACGAACACGCAGGTCAGCTGATTACCGATCGCGCGATGCAGCAGCGCCGCCGCCACCGACGAATCCACGCCGCCCGACAGCCCCAGAATGACGTGCTCGTTGCCGACCTGCTCGCGAATCTTCGCGACGGCTTCGTCGATGTAGTGGCCCATTTCCCAATCGGCCTTCGCGCCGCAGATCTGCAGCACGAAGCGTTCGAGCATCGCGCGGCCCTGCACCGTGTGCGTGACTTCCGGGTGCCATTGCAGGCCGTAGAAGCGGCGCTGTTCGTCGGCCATCGCGGCGATCGGGCACGACTCCGTCGATGCCATCAGCGCGAAGCCCGGCGGCATTTCGAGCACCTTGTCGCCGTGGCTCATCCACACCTTGAGCATGCCGTGGCCTTCGGGCGTGTTGAAATCGCTGATGCCTTCGAGCAGGCTCGTATGGTTGCGCGCGCGCACTTCGGCGTAGCCGAATTCGCGCAGATGGCCGATGTCGACCTTGCCGCCGAGCTGCTGGGCCATCGCCTGCATGCCGTAGCAGATGCCGAGCACCGGCACGCCGAGTTCGAACACGGCTTGCGGCACGCGCGGCGTGTCGTCCTCGGTGACCGAGCTCGGGCCGCCCGAGAGAATCACGCCCTTCGGCGCGAAGTCGCGGATAAACGACGCGTCGACGTCGTACGGATGGATTTCCGAATACACGTTGGCTTCGCGAACGCGACGTGCAATCAGTTGGGTGACTTGCGAACCGAAGTCGAGGATCAGGATCTTGTCATGCATGGCAGCGGACGGAATCAGAAGTGAGCGGATACGGAATGCCGCGCGCGAGGCGCGGCGTCGAATTCAAAGCGTTCAAGGCGATCCGCGCAACAGCGGCGGAACCGCGACGCGAACATGAAACACCACGATGGAGCGCACTGCAAAACACCCTGGCACGGCCAACGCCTTTGCCGGCAGCCTGCGGCGCGCGCGAACGAAACCCGGTAGCTTCGGCGGACAGCGTGGCGCGCGGCGCGTCAGCCATGAAACGGCGGCCGGGACGTGCCGGACGCGTCGCCCGGTGCAGCCGCGCCGGGATTGACGGCGCTTGCGGCGCCACCGGCCGATGCGGCAGCCGGCGTGGCAGGCGATGTGGTGGATGCGGCAGCCGCGGGATTGACGGGCCGCGTGGCCGGCATCACAGGCTCGATGACCGGCTCGGCGCGATAGGCCGGAAAGCCCGCCGAGACACCGGGCTCGCGCACGCTGTCACGTTCGAGATCGCGCCGCCGTGCGGCTTCGCTGCCGGCCTCTTTCTCCGCCTGCCTGTCGGCACGCTTGTCGGCTCGTTTATCGGCTTTGCCCGAAGAGGAATTGGCAACGATCCCCTTCTCGCGCCGCCGCACCGCGCCCGCCAACCGCACGCCGCCCAGGCCGATCAGCACCAGCACGACACCGGCCAGCACCGAGACGATCTGCCCGAAGCCCGTCAGCGACGGCGAACGCAGGCCCAGCAACCAGACCAGCATCAGCACGCCGGTCAGCCAGTGCACATGGCCGACCACCTTCGCGACCGTCGACGTCATCGCCCCGTCGAACGACGCATGCACCGCGAGCCACGCAAGCCCGATCAGCGCGACGCCGAACGCCTGGCCGATCAACGCCGGCTGCGTTTGCACCAGTTGCAGCGCGTTGTACAGCGAAGTCCACGGCGTCAGCAGGAACAGCAGGCCGAACGCCAGCAGCAACAACGCATCGAGGATCAGTACAACGCGCAGCAATGGCTTCATGGGCGTTTAGTCCACGTGATAGTTGGGCGCTTCCTTGGTGATCTGCACGTCGTGCACGTGCGACTCGCGCAGGCCCGCGCCGGTAATCTGCACGAACTCGGCCTTCTCGTTCATCTCGGCGATGGTGCGGCAGCCGCAATAACCCATGCTCGCGCGCACGCCGCCGATCAGCTGGAACAGGATCGCATTGACCGAGCCCTTGTAGGCGACGCGCCCTTCGATGCCTTCCGGCACGAGCTTGTCGATATTCGCCGAGTTGTCCTGGAAGTAGCGGTCCGCGGCGCCGTCCTTCATCGCGCCGACCGAGCCCATGCCGCGGTACGACTTGTACTGGCGGCCCTGGTACAGGAACACTTCGCCCGGCGCTTCTTCGGTGCCGGCGAACATGCTGCCCATCATGACCGCGCTCGCGCCCGCCGCCAGCGCCTTGCTGACGTCGCCCGAGAAGCGCACGCCGCCGTCGGCGATGACCGGCACGCCCGTGCCCCGCAGTGCTTCGGATACGTTCGAGATTGCGGTGACCTGCGGCACGCCGACGCCGGCGACGATCCGCGTCGTGCAGATCGAACCCGGGCCGATACCGACCTTGACGCCGTCCGCGCCGTGCTCGACGAGCGCCTTCGCGGCCGCTGCCGTCGCGATGTTGCCGCCGATCACCTCGACGTGCGGGAAGTTCTGCTTGACCCACTTGACGCGCTCGAGCACGCCCTTGCTGTGGCCGTGCGCGGTATCGACGACGATCACGTCGACGCCGGCCTGCACGAGCAGCTCGACGCGCTCTTCGTTGTCCGCGCCGACGCCGACCGCCGCGCCCGCGCGCAGCTTGCCGTGTTCGTCCTTGCATGCGTCCGGGTGCTCGGTCTGCTTCGTGATGTCCTTGACGGTCATCAGGCCGCGCAGCTCGAACGCGTCGTTGACGACGAGCACGCGCTCGAGGCGGTGGTGGTGCATGAGCGCCTTCGCTTCGGCGAGCGGTGTGCCTTCCCTGACGGTAACGAGGCGCTCGCGCGGCGTCATGATGCTGCGCACCGGCTCGTCCAGACGCTCCTCGAAGCGCAGGTCGCGGTTCGTGACGATGCCGATCAGTTGCGCGCCTTCGACGACCGGGAAGCCGGAAATGCCATGCTGGCGCGACAGCGCGATCACGTCGCGCACCTTCATTTGCGGCGGCACCGTGATTGGATCACGCACCACGCCCGACTCGAAACGCTTGACCTTGGCGACCTCGCGCGCCTGCTCGGCCGGCGTGAGGTTCTTGTGAATGATGCCGACGCCGCCCATTTGCGCCATGGCAATGGCGAGGCGAGCTTCGGTAACGGTGTCCATCGCGGCGGACACGAGCGGCATGTTGAGGGAGATGTTGCGGGTCAGCCGGGTCTTGAGGCTGGTGTCGCGCGGCAGAACGTCGGAGAAGGCCGGGACGAGGAGCACGTCATCGAACGTGAGTGCTGTTTGGATCAGACGCATGGCAAATCCTATAGGCGCAAAAGCGAATTATACGCGATACCTCCCCGGATTTCACTGCGCGAACAGCAGCTTAGCGAATTTCAGGCGATTTTTTCCGGTTTCCGGGGCCGGTCATTTCGCTTGCCCGTTCGCGCCGGTTTCAATCGGGTTTCGTTTGTGCGTTCACAGGCACGCGAGGGGGAAACGGCGGGTAGCGGTGAATGGCCTCGGCAGCCTGAGCTGTGCGAAACGATCGAAGCGAACGGAGCAACCGGCGCAAGCGTGCCGAAAAAACCGCCCGCCAGCCCGCAACGGTCCCGAACGACCCAAAACGGCTCTCGACCGCCCGAGTGCAGGATCGAACAAGACGCACCACCCGCCGAACGGCTATTCTGCGGACCATTCCAGTTTTCTTGCAGGGGCAGTCGATGCAGCGCGGTGTGGCATATGGGGTAATGGCCGGGGCCTTATGGGGCATGATCTTTCTGGTGCCGCGCGTGCTGCCCGACTTTTCGCCGCTGCTGATCGTCGCGGGCCGCTACACGATGTACGGCCTCGTTTCGCTGGTCGCCGTGCTGCCGACGGCGCGCTCGCTCGCCCAACGCCTCACTCGCGAAGACCTGATCGCGCTCGTCAAGCTCGCGCTCGTCGGCAATATCGCCTATTACCTGCTGCTGACGGCGGCGGTCCACCTGATCGGCATCGCGCCGGCATCGCTGATCGTCGGCGTGCTGCCGGTCACGGTCACGCTGATGGGCCGGCGCGATCACGGCGCGGTGCCGCTTGCGCGCCTCGTCTGGCCGCTCGCGACCGTGACGGCGGGCATCGTCTGCATCAACGTCGACGTGTTCACGGCGGCGGGCGCCACGCCGGTGAGCGTCGCGACACGGCTTATCGGCGTCGCCTGTGCGGTCGGCGCGCTCGTCTGCTGGACGTGGTTCGCGGTCGAAAACGCCCGCTATCTGCAGCGTCAGACGCATTTCAGCGGCAACGAGTGGTCGGTGCTGTGGGGTGTCGTGACGGGCGCGCTCGGCGCGACGCTGTGGCTCGTGATTGCGGTGCTGCCGTCGGGCGGTCCGCTCGGCGAACCGGCGCCCGCGCGCTGGCACACGTTCTGGCTGCTCAATCTCGCGCTCGCGGTCGGCGCGTCGTGGCTCGGCAACGGCCTGTGGAACGCCGCGGCGAAACGGCTGCCGCTCACGCTGTCCGGCCAGATGATCGTGTTCGAGACGCTGTTCGCGCTGCTCTACGCGTTCATTTACGACCAGCGCCTGCCGCGGCCGCTCGAACTGGCGGCGATCCTGCTGCTCGTGGCGGGAGTCTGCTGGTCGGTGCGCCGGCATTCGGACGGCGATGCGTCCGGAACGACGCCTATCGAGGACAAGGCGCAGGCTTCGGCGCATTGAGAAAAAGCGCGCACCGCCGCGATACAGGAACAGCGATACAGGGACGGCGATAACGCCCTGCCGGGCGCGCGCCGCCGCCCTCGCCTAACGCGAATCCTTGTTCAGCCAGCGGCGCCCTTCGATCGAGCCCGCCTTGCGCGTCTTCTCGACGCGGCGCTGGCGCGACACCTTCGGGTCCACGAGCAGCGGCCGGTAGATTTCGACGCGGTCATGATCGGCGAGCACCGTGTCGAGCGGCCTGAGCTTGCCGAACACGCCCACCTTCTGCATGGCGAGATCGATCGACGGGAAACGCCGCAGAATGCCGCTCGCGTCGATCGCCTGCTGCAGCGTCGCGCCCGCGGGCAACTCGAGCGCAATCAGCGTTTGCGCTCCGGCCAGCGCGTAGCAGACCTCAACCGACAGCCGCGCGCTCATGCCTTGCCGTAGCGCTGATCGGCGCGCTTCACGAAAGATTCGACGAACGTATTGGCGATGTGATTGAACACCGGGCCGATGATTTTTTCGAGCAGGATGCTGGTGAATTCGTAGTGCAGTGCGAATTCGATCTTGCATGCGTCGGCGCGCAGCGGCGTAAAGCGCCAGAAGCCGGTGAACTTGCGAAACGGGCCGTCGGCGAATTCCATGTCGATGCGCGTGGGCCGCTCCATCGAGTTGCGCGTCGCAAAATGCTGCTTGATGCCCTTGAAGTTGATGTCGATCCGCGCCTCCATGCCGGTTTCGTCCTGGCGGCGAATTTCGACGCCCCCGCACCAGGGCAGGAAATTGGGGTAGTCGGCGACGTCGGTGACGAGGTCGAACATCTGTTCCGCCGAATGGCGAATCAACACGGTTTTCTGGACATCTGCCATAAATTGAACAACGCGTGGCAAGGGTGGACGAGCGCGGCGGGCTTTCCTTGCCCCGCTTTGCTAAAATCGTGATTTTAAACGAGTTGGGCGCTTTCCATTCATGAGCATTATCGACAACAGAAAAGCCTTCTTCGACTACTCGGTCGAGGAGCGCTACGAAGCCGGACTCGTGCTCGAAGGATGGGAGGTCAAGGCCTTGCGCGCCGGGCGCGGCCAGATCAAGGAAGGCTACGTGGTGATCCGCAACGGCGAGCTGTTTCTGATCGGCACGCACATCAGCCCGCTGCCCGAAGCGTCGACGCACATCCACCCGGATCCGGTCCGCACGCGCAAGCTGCTTTTGCATAGCGAAGAAATCAGCAAGCTGATCGGCAAGGTCGAACAGCGCGGCTATACGCTCGTGCCGCTCAATTTTCACTACAAGAACGGCCGCGTCAAATGCGAGATCGGCCTCGCCAAGGGCAAGAAGCTGCACGACAAGCGCGAGACCGAGAAAAAGCGCGACTGGGAGCGCGAAAAGGCGCGTTTGATGCGTTCGTGAGCGTGGGCGCACGGTCGCGCCACCTGCGCCCATGTAAAGACTGTGCTGCGGCGCGGCTTCGGCGCGCCGGCTTCATTCACCGCTTCATTTGCCGATTCGTTCGCGGCTTCATGTGCTGCCTTGTCGACCGCCCCGCGCGCACCGGCGCCCCGCCTTCAGCAAGGCTGAGAATCCGCAACAGGAAAATGGCCCGCATCCCGATGATTGCTGGCCATTTTTTGCGGGAAACCGCCAGTTCTCCCAGTGCCTGCTCCTGACTCCCGCTAGGCCGAAGCGGGCCCGCCCTTGCCCTTGTTCACGATCGTCAGCGCCGACGCGATCATCGAACTCATGTTCGACATATCGCCCGGCACGATCAGCGTCGTGCCCTGCTTCGCCAGATTCGCGAACGCATTCACATACTGCTCCGCCACCTTCAGATTCACGGCCTCCATCCCGCCGTTCGACTGGATCGCCGCCGCGATCTTCTGGATCGCCTGCGAGTTGGCCTCGGCCACGGCCAGAATCGCCGCTGCCTGACCTTGCGCCTGGTTGATCGCCGCCTGCCGTTCGCCCTCGGACTTCTGGATCGCCGCCTCGCGCCCGCCCGATGCGATGTTGATCTGCTCCTGCTTGCGCCCCTCCGACGCCGCGATCAGCGCGCGCTTCTCGCGCTCGGCGGTGATCTGCGCCTGCATCGCGTGAAGAATCTCCTTGGGCGGCGTCAGGTCCTTGATCTCGTAGCGCAGCACTTTCACGCCCCAGTTCGCCGCCGCTTCATCGAGCGACGACACGATGCTGTGGTTGATGAAATCGCGCTCTTCAAAGGTCTTGTCGAGTTCGAGCTTGCCGATGACCGAGCGCAGCGTGGTCTGCGAAAGCTGCGTGATCGCGAACACGAAATTGCTCGACCCGTAGGACGCCTTCATCGGATCGGTGACCTGAAAGTACAGCACGCCGTCGACCTGCAACTGCGTGTTGTCGCGCGTGATACACACCTGGCTCGGCACTTCGAGCGGGATTTCCTTCAGCACGTGCTTATAGGCGACCCGGTCGACGAACGGAAACGCGAAGCTCAAGCCCGGCGTCAGCGTCGCATGATAACGGCCGAGGCGCTCGAGCACCCACGCATGCTGCTGCGGCACGATCTTGATGGTCTGCGATGCAAGCACGATCACGACGATCAGCAGCACCGCCCCGACGATGGTTGAATCCATGTTGCTACCCTCCGGTCCGTGGTTTGAATCGTTCTACGCAGGTTAATGCGCTGGCGTTTTTTGATGCTGATGCTTCTGATGCTGATCTGTCAGTGAGATTCGCGGGCCCGCATTGCCCCGCATGGCAATCGCCCCTCAGGCCGCCGGTGCGCCGGCAGGCTGCGAACGGCTCGCCACGACGATCAGGCGGCTACCGCGCAACTCCCGGATCTCGTAGACCTGCGCATCTTCGGGCTCGCCCTCGGCCAGTTCGACGTCCCATGCCGCACCGCGATAGGTCGCGCGCGCCCGGCGCTCGTGCCACGCCGGCACGTTCAGCGTCTGACCGATATCGAGATTGACGTCGGGGTTGCGCGACGCCTGTTCGCGCTTGCGCCGGCCGAAACGCGAGCGCCGCAGCAGCACGACTGCCGCGAGCGCGACCACCGCGGCAATCGCGAACTGCGCGTCGGCGGCCGCGCCGGCAATATGCGCCAAGGCCGCCGCGACACAGCCGAGCGCGATCATCAACAGATAGAAGGTGCCGCTCATCAGCTCCAGCACGACAAGCACACCCGCCCCGATCCACCAGAACAGTCCACCAGGCGCCACGGCGACCTCCACAAAGCAAAACACCCCGGATCTACCGGGGTGTTTATAGCACGAAGCGGGCGTGTTCAACGGGCGCTACCGCGCATGTCCGCGCGTTGCCGATTCGTCGCAGCTCGCGCCATAACTCGCGCTGCAACTCACACCGTGCACGCCGCCCGACAGGCGGCCTGCACGGCTTCGCCGCTTACTGCTTCGACTTCGCCAGTTGCTGCCACGTCTCGATGATCGTGTCGGGGTTCAGCGAGATCGACTTGATGCCTTCGTCCGTCAGCCATTGCGCGAAGTCCGGATGATCCGACGGCCCCTGGCCGCAGATGCCGACGTACTTGTTCAGACGCAGGCAGGTTTCGATCGCGCGCTTCAGCATGAACTTGACCGCCGGATCGCGCTCGTCGAAATCGACGGCGAGCAGTTCCATGCCCGAGTCGCGGTCGAGGCCGAGCGTGAGCTGCGTGAGGTCGTTCGAGCCGATCGAGAAGCCGTCGAAGTACTGCAGGAACTCTTCGGCGAGGATCGCATTCGACGGCACTTCGCACATCATGATGAGGCGCAGGCCCTTCTCGCCGCGCTTCAGGCCGAACTTCTCGAGCAGCCCGACCACGCGCTCCGCCTGCTTCAGCGTACGCACGAACGGCACCATGATCTCGACGTTGTCGAGGCCCATCTCTTCACGCACCTTCTTCAGCGCGACGCATTCCATCTGGAACGCTTCGGCGAAGTCTTCCGCGATATAGCGCGATGCGCCGCGGAAGCCGAGCATCGGGTTTTCCTCGTCCGGCTCGTAGCGCGAACCGCCGATCAGCTTCTTGTACTCGTTCGACTTGAAGTCGGACATACGCACGATGACGGGCTTCGGATAGAACGCCGCCGCGATCGTCGCGATGCCTTCGGTCAGCTTGTCGACGTAGAACGCGCGTGGCGACGCGTGACCGCGCGCGACGCTTTCGACCGCCTTCTTCAGGTCCTGATCGACGTTCGGGTACTCGAGGATCGCCTTCGGATGCACGCCGATGTTGTTGTTGATGATGAATTCGAGCCGCGCGAGACCCACGCCTGCGTTCGGCAGTTGCGAGAAGTCGAAGGCGAGCTGCGGGTTGCCGACGTTCATCATGATCTTCACCGGAATCGGCGGCAGTTCGCCGCGCTGCACTTCGGTGACTTCGGTTTCGAGCAGACCGTCGTAGATCTTGCCTTCGTCGCCTTCCGCGCACGACACGGTGACGAGCGCGCCGTCCTTCAGCACGTCGGTCGCGTCGCCGCAGCCGACCACGGCCGGCACGCCCAATTCACGCGCGATGATCGCCGCGTGGCAGGTGCGCCCGCCCCGGTTCGTGACGATCGCCGAGGCACGCTTCATGACCGGTTCCCAGTTCGGGTCGGTCATGTCGGCGACGAGCACGTCGCCCGGCTGCACGCGGTCCATTTCCGACGGATCGTGGATCACGCGCACGGGACCCGCGCCGATCTTCTGGCCGATCGCGCGGCCCGTGGCGATCACGTTCGACTGGCCCTTCAGCTTGAAGCGCTGCTCGGCCTTGCCCACGCCCTGGCTCTTCACCGTTTCCGGACGCGCCTGCAGGATGAAGATCTTGCCGTCGCGGCCGTCCTTGCCCCACTCGATGTCCATTGGACGCTGGTAGTGCTTCTCGATAATGACCGCGTACTTCGCGAGTTCGATCACGTCTTCGTCGGTGATCGAGAAACGGTTACGCTGCTCGTGCGGCACGTCGACGGTCTTCACGCGGCCCGGCTCACCGGCCTTCGTGAATTCCATCTTGATGAGCTTCGAGCCGATCGAGCGGCGGATGATCGGGTACTTGCCCTGCGCGAGCGTGGTCTTGAAGACATAGAACTCGTCCGGATTCACGGCGCCTTGCACGACGGTCTCGCCGAGGCCATAGCTCGACGTGATGAAGACCGCGTCCTTGAAGCCCGATTCGGTATCGAGCGTAAACATCACGCCCGCCGCGCCGACGTCCGAGCGCACCATGCGCTGCACGCCCGCCGACAACGCGACTTCAGCGTGCGTGAAGCCCTTGTGGACGCGATAGGAGATCGCGCGGTCGTTGTACAGCGACGCGAACACGTGCTTCATGCGGTCGAGCACGTCGTCGATGCCGACCACGTTGAGGTAGCTTTCCTGCTGACCGGCGAACGAGGCATCGGGCAGGTCTTCCGCGGTCGCGGACGAACGCACGGCAAACGAGAGCTCTTCGGGCGAGCTCTTTTGCAGCGTGTCGAACCCTGCGCGAATGTCAGCCTCGAGCTGCGGCTGCAGCGGCGCGTCGACGATCCATTGACGGATCTCCTTGCCCGCTTCGGCGAGCGCCTTCACGTCGTCGACGTCGAGTGTTTCGAGACGTTTGGCGATGCGTTCGGTCAGATTGTTGTGCTGCAGGAAGTCGCGGAAAGCCAGCGCCGTGGTGGCGAAACCGGTCGGCACGCGCACACCGGCTTCGGCGAGCTGGCTGATCATCTCGCCCAGCGACGCGTTCTTGCCGCCGACGATTTCGACATCGGTCATCCGCAACTGCTCGAACGGAACTACATACGCCTTGTCCTTTGCGACGGTAACTGCGTTAGTCATACAAGCCCCTAAGTGTGAAAGAAATTCACGGCTGTGCAAGTGGGCTTGAACACGGGCGGCCCATTGGAAGCTCGACCCCGTGCCTTGCACAACCTGTTGGAGAAGCAATCGCGATATCGGGAGCGTGCGGCCCCATGCGTGCTGCGCGCGGATGCTCGATAAAACACACGATTGAGCGGACTTGCCGCCCGATCTCCCGTGTTCAGCGCCCATTCGCGGCGGATAGCGCGGCGTTGGTCGACCGTTCGCGGTGAGTTAGACGCCAATCGCCTGCAATTGCTTATCCAACAGGTTGCCGCTATTCTACCGTGCCGACTCCTGAAATGTGGCAGTCGGACGAGAATTGCGCCTCGAATCGCGCCCGGCCCTGGCCTGCGGGCTTTTGCGAGGCTGCGCCGCTTCCCGCCCGAGGCCGTGGTACTGGCAGACTCTGCGCCGGCCGCCGCGGTTCAGCCGCCGGAGCGCCGCCCCGCGGCGGCGCGGTTCGATTCGGGCGCGCTTTACCGCTCACGCTTCCCGGCCCGTTTGTCGCTCACGTTCAAAGCCCCACTGATGCCGCCCACCGTATTCATCGTCTCAGACGGTACCGGGATTACTGCCGAAACCTTCGCGCATTCGATCCTCTCCCAGTTCGACCAGAAATTCCGCCTGGTTCGCGTGCCTTTCGTCGATTCGACCGAGAAGGCCTACGCGACGCTCGAAAAGATCAACGAGGCGGTCGTGCAGGAAGGCCGCCGTGCAATCGTCTTCACGACGCTCGTCGACAGTTCGTCGAACAAAATCGTCAAGGGCTCGAATGCGCTCGTGCTCGACATGTTCCAGACCTTCGTCGAGCCGCTCGAGCAGGAGCTCGAACTGAAGTCGAGCCACGCGATGGGCCGCGGCCACCAGAACGCCGACACCGAGGAGTACAAGAACCGGATCGAAGCGATCAACTTCTCGCTCGCGCACGACGACGGTCAATCGAACCGCAATCTCGCCGACGCGGACGTGATCCTCGTCGGCGTATCGCGCAGCGGCAAGACGCCGACGAGCCTTTATCTCGCGATGCAGTACGGCGTGAAGGCGGCGAACTATCCGCTGATTCCCGAGGACTTCGAACGCGGCAAGCTGCCGACGCCGCTGCTCGAACATCGGCAGAAGATGTTCGGGTTGTCGATCGATCCACAGCGGCTGTCGGAGATCCGCAACGAGCGGCGGCCGGGCAGCAAGTACGCGGCACTGGAAAACTGCCGCTACGAAATCAACGAGGCCGAAGCGATGATGCGGCGTGAGGGGATCAAGTGGCTGTCGTCGACGCACAAGTCGATCGAGGAGATCGCGACGACGATCCTGCAGGAGATCAAGCTGGACCGCTCGTCCTACTGAGCGCAGTCGCGGCGGCGGAATGGAACCGCTGCGACGGCTACGGCGGCACTCGCGCCTACGCCTTCCGCCCGCGCCGCTGACGGCACTGCTCGAATACGCAGACAGCTGCCGCCGCGGCCACGTTCAGCGACTCCATCCCGCCCGGCTGCGGAATCGTCACGCGCAGCGACACGGCATCGCGCCAGGCCTGCGACACGCCCGCCCCTTCATTGCCGAACACCCACGCGAGCGGTCCACCCAGATCGCAATCGTAGATCGCCTCGGCGCCATGCGAATCGGTGATGACGATCGGCACCGCGAGACGTTCGATCAGCGCGTTCGTGTCGACGTCCTCGTGAATGTGCAGCAGGAAATGCGCGCCCATGCCCGAGCGCAGCACCTTCGAAGACCACGCGTACGCCGTGCCGGGCGCACAAAACACCTGCCCGATGCCCGCCGCCGCCGCGCTGCGCAGAATCGAGCCGACGTTGCCCGCATCCTGCACGCCGTCGAGCACGAGGCAGTTCTGATCGACACGCTCGGGCAGCGGCGTATCGAGCTTCTCGACCAGCAGCAGAATGCCGATGCCATGCACGACGTTCGAGAGCTGGCCGAACAGCGCATCCGGCAGCGTGACGAGCCGGTGATCCTCGATGCGCGACACGATGGCCTGCGCTTCGTCGTGACGCAGCGCGCCGTCGGTGACGATGCACAGTTCCGGCTGACCGGCGACGTCGAGATACGCGCTCGCGAGATGAAAACCTTCGAGCAGCGCATGGCCGCTGCGGCGCTGTTGATGCGTCGAGCCGGCCAGTGCCTTCAGGCGCTTGTAGAGCGGATTGTCCCGCGAGGTGATGGCTTTCACAGGCAGCGAAGGCGAAGAAAAATGGAAAAAGAGTGGATAGCGCGAGAGCGCCGGCCGTATTTTATGCCGTGCTCAACAAGCAGCGCCTGAAAGGCGCTCAGGAAGTACCCAGGCGGTACCTAGGCATCATCCCGGTGCCTTCCGAAATGCGGTTATTCACGCGACGCCCGTGCCGCGTTCATGCGGTACTTCATACAGCAGCGAATTAGCCAGGTGTCTTGCCGGGCATCGCGCTTGCGCCGACCTGCGCCGCCGTGGATGGATCAGCGCACCGGCACAACAACGACACCCGTGCCGAATCGCTGATACGCCTCGCGCACCGGCGCGAACGAACGCCGATGATGCTCGCAAGGCCCATGCTCGCGCAGCGCCGCCAGATGCTGCGGCGTGCCGTAACCGGCATGCGCGTCGAAACCGTAGACGGGATAGGCCTCATGCAGTTCGAGCAGCATGCGGTCGCGCGTAACCTTGGCGAGAATCGACGCGGCCGAAATGCTTTTGACGAGCGCATCGCCGCCGATCACCGCTTCGGCGCGCATGGCGAGCGTCGGGCAGCGGTTGCCGTCGATCCTCACGAGCGTCGGCACGACCGACAGCCCCTCCACCGCGCGCTTCATCGCGAGCATCGTCGCGTGCAGGATGTTCAGCGAGTCGATTTCCTCGACCGTTGCCGATGCGATGCAGTAGGCGAGCGCCCGCTCGACGATCTTGTCGTACAGCGCCTCGCGCTTTTTCGCGGTAAGCGCCTTCGAATCGTCGAGACCGCGAATCATCGGCTTGTCCGGATCGAAAATTACCGCCGCCGCGACGACCGGGCCCGCGAGCGGCCCGCGCCCGGCTTCGTCGACGCCGCAGACGATGTCGTCCGCGTTCTCGAAGTTCAGGCCCGCCTGGGCCGTGGTCTTGCGGCGCGGCGCGCGTGCCGTGCTCATGCCCGCCCCGCCCGCCGGTCGACGACGCTCGCCACGACTTCCGCCGCCCGCTGCGCGGTGTTCTGCTTCAGCACGTGGTGCATCTCCGTGAAGATTTCCGTCAACGTGCGCCGGTTGGACTCGTCGCGCAGCTGTTTCAGCGTCGCCTCGGCGAGCGCCTGCGGCGTCGCGAAGTGCTGCAGGATCTCGGGCACCACGAAGCGCCCCGCCAGAATGTTCGGCAGGCCGACGTACGGCAGATAGCCCTGGCGGCGCATGATCTGGCCGGTCAGCCAGGGCACCTTGTAGGAAATGACCATCGGCTTTTTCAGCAGCGCGGCTTCGAGCGTGACGGTGCCGCTCTTCACGAGGATCGCGTCGGCGGCCGTCATCGCGAGCTGCGACTGGCCTTCGGTGATGGTCAGCGCGAGGCCCGGATGCGCCTCGACGAGCGGCTGCAGCTGCGCGCGCAACGCGGGCGTGGCCGCCGGCATCACGAAGCGCACGCCGGGCTCCTGGTGCTGCATCATCTCCATTGCCGCGAAGAACGTCGGGCCGATCAGGTCGATCTCGGAGCGCCGGCTGCCGGGCAATACCGCGATCACCGGACCGCTTTCGGCAAGACCGAGCGTGCGGCGCGCGCCGAGCGTGTCGGGTTCGAGCGGAATCTGGTCGGCCAGCGGATGCCCCACGTACGATGCCGCGACGCCCGATTTTTCGAGCAGCGCCGTTTCGAACGGGAACACGCACAGCATGTGGTCGACCGCCTTGGCGATTTTCTTGATGCGCCCGCCGCGCCACGCCCAGATGGACGGACAGACGAAGTGCACGGTCGGAATGCCGGCGTCGCGCAGCGCATGTTCGAGCCCGAAGTTGAAATCGGGCGCATCGACGCCGACGAACACCGACGGCGGCTCGGCGAGCAGCTGGCGCTTCAGTTCGTTGCGAATGCCTAGGATTTCGGGAATGTGCCGCAGCGCTTCGACGTAACCGCGCACCGTAAGCTTTTCCATCGGCCAGTGCGCGTCGAAGCCCGCGGCCATCATGCGCGGACCGCCGATACCGTAGTACTGCGTGCCGTCCGGCAGGCGACTTGCGAGGCCGTCGAGCAGCGACGCAGCGAGCAGATCGCCGGACGGCTCGCCGGCCACCATCGCGACGCGCAGCGGGCTGGGTTGCAACGCCATCGTCTAGCGGATGATGCCGCGCTGCGACGTTTCGACGAACGCGAGCAGCGTCTGCACCGGAGCGTCGCCGTCGCCGCCGGCGGCGGCGAGTTCGCGCAGTTGCACCTTCGCCTCTTCGAGCGACAGGCCGTTCTTGTACAGCACGCGATACGCCGTGCGCAGCACCGAGATCGCATCGGCCGAGAAGCCGCGGCGGCGCAGGCCTTCGACGTTGATGCCGTGCGGCTCCGCCTTGTTGCCCGCGGCGATCACGTATGGCGGGACGTCCTGCACGAGCGCCGACGCGCCGCCGAGCATCGAGTGCGCGCCGATGCGCACGAACTGGTGCACGCCCGACATGCCGCCGATGATCGCGTGGTCGCCGATCGTCACGTGGCCGGCCATCTGCGCGTTGCTCGACAGGATCACGTTGCTGCCGACGTGGCAGTCGTGGCCGATATGCACATAGGCCATGATCCAGTTGTCGTCGCCGAGCGTCGTGACGCCCGCGTCCTGCACCGTGCCGGTATGGATCGTCGTGAATTCGCGGATCGTGTTGCGGTTGCCGATCACGAGTCGCGTCGGCTCATCCTTGTACTTCATGTCCTGCGGACGGCCGCCGACCGATGCGTAATGGCCGATGCGGTTGTCTTCGCCGATCGCGGTGTGGCCTTCGATCACGCTGTGCGACCCGACCGTGCTGCGCGCGCCGATCGTCACGTGTGCGCCGATCACGGCATAGGGGCCGACTTCGACGGATTCGTCGAGTTGCGCGCCCGCTTCGATGATCGCAGTGGGATGAATCCTGCTCATGCGTCCTCGCTTCTGATTCTGTTGCGTTGTCTGGATGGGCGTGCCACGGACCGGCCGCGCGAATCGCGCCGCCGCGTGCCCGCCAAACGGCTCAGGCGTCCTTGTCCGTGTGCCGCACCGCGCACATCAGATCGGCTTCCGCCGCCACGACTCCATCCACTTCGGCACGCGCCTTGAACTTCCAGATGCCGCGCATGTGACGCTCGAACGTGCAGTTCAGGATCAGCTGATCGCCCGGCTCCACCACGCGCTTGAAACGCGCGTTGTCGATGCCGACGAACAGGTACAGCGTGTTCGACGGATCGCTCGGCTCTTCCGAGAACGTCAGCAGCGCCGCGGTCTGCGCGAGCGCTTCGAGAATCAGCACGCCTGGCATCACCGGCCGCGTCGGGAAATGTCCCTGGAAATACGGCTCATTGATCGACACGTTCTTCAACGCTTTGATGCTCTTGTGCGGTTCGAGTTCGAGCACCCGGTCGACCAGCAGGATCGGATAACGATGCGGCAGCAGCGTGAGAATCTTATGAATGTCGAGATTGATTTTTTCGGTGCTCATGGTGTTTCTGCTCACGCGTTGAATGCGCGATGATGACTGCGGATGCTGGTGCAGGTAGGTTGAAAACGCGCGCGGCCGGCGCCCGCGAGGTCCGCTGCGACAAGGGCGGCGGCCCTGCCGCCCGGTCACGGCAACCGGCTCTGCTTCATGATGCTCGCCCGCTATTTTACGCGGTGCCGGCGCGCCGCCGGGATTTCTTAGAGCGGGTTGCCCGCGGCCTCGCCTGTCGCGCCGCCGGCCTTGTCTGCGGCGGCGCTTTCGAGCGCCTTGATGCGGTCGCGCAGCTTGTCGATATTGCGCAGCAGCGCCGCGCTCCTGTTCCAGTCCGCGTGATTCACGGCCGGGAACGCACTCGTGTAGATGCCGGGCTTCGGCAGCGACTTCGAGACGCCCGACTTCGCCGTGACGATCACGTAGTCGGCCAGCGTGACGTGCCCGGCAATGCCGACCGCGCCGCCGATCATGCAGTGACGGCCGATCGTCGTGCTGCCCGCGATACCCGCGCAGCCCGCGATGACCGTGTATGCGCCGACCTTGCAGTTGTGGCCGATCTGCACGAGGTTGTCGATCTTCACGCACTCCTCGATGATCGTGTCGGCCATCGCGCCGCGGTCGATCGTCGTGTTCGCGCCGATTTCGACGTCGTTCGCGACCGACACGCCGCCGACCTGCGGAATCTTCACCCAGCTGCCGGTGCGCGCCTCGCCCTCGCCGACAAAATCCGGCGCGAAGCCGAACCCGTCCGAGCCGATCACGGCACCCGCGTGCACGATCACGCGCTCGCCGAGCTGACAGCCGTGGTAGACCGTGACGTTCGGATACAGATGCGAGTGGGCGCCGACGCGCGTGCCGCGGCCGATCACCACATTGGCGTCGAGCCGCACGTGCTCGCTAATCACCGCGCCGGCTTCGACCGTGACGCGCGGACCGATCACCGCACTCGCGGCGACCTGGGCCGAGGCATCGATCGTTGCGCTCGGATGCACGCCGGGCGCCGCTTTCGGCGTGGCGAGGTCGATGAAGGTCTGGGCAATGCGCGCGAAGTAAGCGTACGGATTCGGCGTGACGATGAAATTACGGCCATCGGGCGAAGCCAGCTTCGCGAGGTCGCCGGCATTGATCAGCACCGCGCCCGCACGGGTCGTTTCGACCTGCGACAGATACTTCGGATTGGCGAGGAACGCCAACTGGTCCGAGCCCGCCTGATCGAGCGGCGCAAGACTGCCCACGCGCTGCGAACCGTTTCCGACTACTTCACCGCCGAACCGCCGGACGATGTCCTCGAGCGTAAATGCCATGCCTATCCTGTCTCCTACCTGTTCAATCCAAGCCATCGGCGGACACGCGCCGGCGCAGGCTCACGGCCATGCGATGACCGTTAGTTGCCCGATGCCGCCAGCGCCTTCAGCACCTGGTCGGTGATATCGATGCGCGGGCTCACGTACACCGCTTCCTGCACGATCAGATCGTAGTGCTGCGTCTCGGCGATCTGCTTGATGACCTTGTTCGCGCGATCGAGCACCGCCGCGAGTTCTTCGTTGCGGCGCTGGTTGAGGTCTTCGCGGAACTCGCGCTGCTTGCGCTGGAAGTCCGAGTCGAGCTGCGACAGATCGCGCTGCTTCTGCGCGCGATCGGCCGCCGACATCGACGCGCCGTTCTTGTCGAGCGCATCGGACATCGACTTGAGCTTCTGCGCCATGTCGGCGAGATCCTTGTCGCGCTTCGCGAATTCGGCTTCGAGCTTGAGCTGTGCGGCCTTTGCCGCCGCCGATTCGCGCAGGATACGGTCGGAATTCACCGCGGCGATCCTCGCCTCCTGCGCATGCGCAACCCCGACTCCCAAGGTCATGGCCAGCGCCAATGCGCACGCTACACGTTTCGAAAACATACCGGTTAGCAAAGTCATCCTCTCGATACCGTAGTTTGGCCGGGCCGCCGCCGGAAACCGATCGCGGCCGGAACCGCCCGCCGCGCGATCAGAACGCCGTCCCGATCTGGAACTGGAACTTCTGATACTGGTCGCCTTCATGCTTGATAAGCGGGAAGCCGAGGCTCAGCTTGAGCGGGCCGATCGGCGAAATCCACGCGAGACCCACGCCGTAGCCGTAGCGCAGGCCGTTCGCGCCGGTGCTCGCGCAGCCGCTCGACGTACAGCTTGCCTGGCCCCAGACGTTACCGCCGTCAAGGAATGTGAACACACGCAGCGTGCGGTCGTAGCCGGTGCCCGGCAGCGGGAACGTCAGTTCGACGTTGCCGACAAGCATCTTCGAGCCGCCGATCGGATCGTTGGTCTTGCCGTCGCGCGGACCGAGCGAGCTCGGCTCGTAGCCCCGCACCGAACCGATACCGCCCGCGTAGTAGTTCTTGAAAATCGGGTAAGGCTTGCCGCCGAGGCCGTTACCGTAGCCGCCCTGGAAGTTGAAGCCCAGCACGAAGCCGCGCGCGAACGAGTAATAGTACTGCGCGTTGATGTCGGCCTTGTAGTACTGCGTGCCGCCGATCGGCGTGCCGTATTCGGCGTTCGCCTGCGTGAAGTAGCCGCGGCTCGGCACCAGCGCGCTGTCGCGCGCATCACGCGACCAGCCGACCGTCAGCGGGACGTTGTTCGACACGCGGCCGAACTCGTTCACGTAGTCGATATAGCTTTGCGGCGTGTTCGAGTCGATGTCGAGCTGGTTCTGCTCGAAGCCCGCGCCGAAATACACCGTGTCGACTTCCGAGAACGGAATACCGAACTTCAGGTCGGCACCGGCCGTAACGATCTTGAAGCTCGAATCGGTCGAGTAGTACAGCGGCTGATACGTGCGGTAGTAGACGTCGGTAATGCGCTTGATGCCATCGACCGTGAAGTACGGATCGACCTGCGTGACCGTCAGCGTGCGGTACGTCTTCGCGGTATTGACGTTCACCGACAGGCTCGTGCCCGAACCGAACACGTTGTCCTGCGAGACACCGGCCGACAGCACCACCTTGTCCGTCGACGAGAAACCCGCGCCGAGCGTGATCGCGCCGGTCGGCTTTTCGGCAACCTTGACGTCGATGTCCACCTGGTCGGGCGTGCCTTCCACCGGCACCGTGGTCACGTCAACGTCGGTGAAGTAGCCGAGACGGTTGATACGGTCCTTCGACAGCGCGAGGCGGTTCGAATCGAACCACGAGCTTTCGAGCTGGCGCATTTCGCGGCGCACCACTTCGTCGCGCGTACGCGTGTTGCCGACCACGTTGATGCGGCGCACATAGACGCGGCGGCTCGGGTCCACCTGCAGCGTGAGGTCGACCGTGTGGTTGTTCTGGTCGATCTGCGGCTGCGCATTGACGGTGGCGAACGCATAGCCGTATTCGCCGAGCTTGTCGACGATCGCCTTCGTGGTGGCCTGCAGCTTTTCGGCCGAGAAGCGGTCGCCCGGCTTGATCTTGATCAGCTTCTTGAGTTCCGCTTCGCGGTCGAGCAGATTGCCGGCGAGGCGGATGTTCGAAATCGTGTACGGCTGGCCTTCGTGCAGCGTGACCGTCAGGTACATGTCCTTCTTGTCCGGCGTGATCGACACCTGGGTCGATTCGATGCTGAACTCGAGGTAGCCGCGATTCAGGTAATACGAACGGATGTTCTCGAGGTCGCCGGTGAGCTTGTCTTTCGCGTACAGGTCGTTCTTGGTGTACCACGAGAACCAGTTCGGCGTGGACAGCTGCATTTCGTCGCGCAGCGTGCCGGTGCTGAACGCCTTGTTGCCGATGAAGTTGATCTGGCGGATCTTCGCGCTCGGACCTTCGGCCACCGAGAACAGCACCGCGACGCGATTGCGGTCGATCGGCGTGATCGTGGTGGTGACTTCGGCCGCGTAGTAGCCGCGCGTCAGATACTGGCGCTTCAGTTCCTGCTCGGCCTTGTCGACGAGCGCCTTGTCGAAGTAGCGGCCTTGCGACAGCCCGACCGCGCGCAGCGCCTTGGTCAGGTTGTCCTTCTCGAACTCGTGAATGCCGGCGAAGTCGATCGTGCCGATCGCGGGACGCTCCTGCACCTGCACGATGACGACGTTGCCCTCGGTCGCGATCTTGACGTCGTTGAAGAAGCCGGTCGCATAGAGCGCGCGAATTGCTTCGGACGCCTTGTCGTCGCTAAAGGTATCGCCTTGCTTGATGGGCAGATACGCGAACACCGTACCGGGTTCGACGCGTTGCAATCCCTCAATGCGAATGTCTTGCACCACGAAGGGCGTTGTTGCGTGAGCAACCAGCCCATGCGCGGCGAACGCCGCGGCTATAACCGTCTTCGGACCAAAGCGATGAGGTTTAAACAACGTGCTTCCCCAGTGTGTATAGCTGCATCAGGCCGGGCGGCCGCCCTCGAGAACGCCGCCGGACACTTTAAAAATGGATTAAACGAGCCAGATCGTTGAACAGCGCAATCGCCGACAGCGCGACGATGCAGGCGAGACCCGCCCTCTGAAAAATGAGTTGCCAACGATCAGAGACAACTTTACCGGTTACAGCTTCAACCAAATAATATAACAGATGCCCCCCGTCCAATACCGGAATCGGTAGCAGGTTCAGCACACCGAGACTGATGCTGACAAGGGCAAGGAACGACAGGAACGCCGACGGCCCCAGGCGCGCGCTCTTTCCCGCGTAGTCGGCGATCGTCACAGGACCCGACAGGTTCTTCAGCGACGCCTCGCCGACGATCATCCGCCCGAACATGCGCACCGAGTACACCGCGAGGTCCCACGTGCGGCGCGCGCCGAGCCGCAGGCTTTCGAGCGGCCCGTAGCGCACCTCGATCGACGGCACCTGGGTCGCCAGTTCGGCGCCGATGCGGCCGATCTGCTGGCCAGTCGCCGCGTCGCGCTGCAACTGCGGCACGATACTGAGCTCGTCGAGGGTGCCCGCCGCATGGCCGCCGCGGCCGCCGCGCTCCACCTGCAGCCTGAGCGGTTCGCCGGCGTGCGATTTTACATAAGCAATGAAGGCCGCGGCATTATCGGCCGGCGTGCCGTCGATCGCGCGCAGCCGGTCGCCCGTGGCGAGCCCGGCCTTCTGCGCCGCGCTGCCCGCCTGGATACCGGCCACCGTAAGCTTGCCGCCGCCGGGCTCGAAGCCGAGGTGCGACATGAAATCGTCGTCGACGTCCTTCTCGGCGAGGCCGCGCAGGTCCATCGGGAAATCGGACGTGCCGTGCGCGTCCTTCGCGACGAGCACGATGTGCTTGTGATCGAACGCGGCGCCAAGCAGCTTCCAGCGCAGATCCGACCAGGAGCGCACCGGCTCGGTCTGATCGGCGCCGTCCGCGCGCACGCCGACGATCGTCTCGCCGCCCTCGAAGCCGGCCAGTGCGGCCGGCGTATTCGGCGCGGGCGTCGCGAGCACGGCCGACGGTTCCGTCACGCCGGTGGCGAACACCAGCGCAAACAGGACGATGGCGAGCAGGAAATTGGCGACCGGCCCCGCCGCGACGATCGCAAAGCGCCGCCACACCGACTGCCGGTTGAACGCATGCGGTAAATCTGCGGCGGGAATCGCCGCAGCGCCCGTCTCGCGCTCGTCGAGCATCTTCACGTAACCGCCGAGCGGCAACGCGGCAATCGTCCACTCGGTGCCCGTCTTCGGGCTCACCCACTGGACCAGCGGCTTGCCGAAGCCGATCGAAAAACGCAGCACCTTCACGCCGCACAAACGCGCGACGCTGTAATGCCCGTACTCGTGGACCACCACGAGTACGCCAATCGCAACCGCGAAAGCGAGCAGTTCGATCAGCAGGTTCATGAACGCCTCACTGGACGGCGCGTTCCGTGCGACGGGCGCCATCGGGCAGGCGCGCGATGAATGCGGCCGCGGCGCGGCGCGCGGCGGCGTCCGCCTCGATGACGTCGTCGAGCGCGTGCGCGCTGCGGTTCGGCAACGCGGAGAGCACCGAGTCGACCACCTCGGCGATCGCCATGAAGCCGATGCGGCGCGCGAGGAACGCTTCCACCGCGATCTCATTCGCGGCATTGAGCGCGGCGCTGGCGATGCCGCCCTCCGCGAGCGCCTTCATCGCGAGCGCGAGACACGGGAAGCGCGCGTAGTCGGGCTTTTCGAACGACAGCGAGGCGATCTGGGCGAGATCGAGCTGCGCGACGCCCGAATCGACGCGCTCGGGGAACGCGAGCGCATGCGCGATCGGCGTGCGCATGTCGGGGTTGCCGAGTTGCGCGAGCACCGAGCCGTCCACGTACGACACGAGCGAATGGATCACGCTCTGCGGATGGATCAGCACCTCGATGCGCTCGCCCGGCAGGTTGAACAGCCAATGCGCCTCGATCACTTCGAGACCCTTGTTCATCATCGTGGCCGAATCGACCGAAATCTTGCGGCCCATCACCCAGTTCGGGTGCTTGCAGGCTTCGTCAGGCGTCACGTCGACGAGCGTGGCCCGCTCGCGCGTGCGGAACGGCCCGCCCGACGCGGTCAGGATGATCTTCGAGACGCCGCCATGCTGCGATGCCTCGTGCGGCAGGCATTGGAAAATCGCGTTGTGTTCGCTGTCGACCGGCAGCAGCACCGCGCCGTGGTCGCGCACCGCGTCCATGAAGATCGCGCCGGACATCACCAGCGCTTCCTTGTTCGCCAGCAGGATGCGCTTGCCCGCGCGCGCCGCGGCAAGGCTCGGCGCGAGACCGGCCGCACCGACGATCGCCGCCACCACCGTATCGCAACCGTCGCTCTTCGCGACGTCGACGAGCGCTTGCGGCCCGTAGGCGACCTCGGTCCTGCTGCCCGCTTCGCGCAGCCGCGCGGCGACCTTGGCGGCCGTGTCGGCATCGCCGACCACCGCCACTTCGGGCGCAAAGCGCAAGCATTGCTCGACGAGCTTGTCGCCGTTGCGATGCGCGGACAGCGCGTAAATCGAAAAACGCTCGGGATGGCGCGCGACGACGTCGAGCGTACTGTCTCCAATCGAGCCCGTGGAACCGAGCAATGTCAGACGTTTTTGCATATCTCTTTCTCTAGCCGAGCAGCAGCATGGCAAGCGGCAGCACCGGCAATAATGCGTCGATGCGGTCGAGCACGCCGCCGTGGCCCGGCAGCAAACCGCTCGAGTCCTTCACGCCGGCCTGGCGCTTCAGCATCGATTCGAACAGGTCGCCGACCACGCTGAAGGCCACCAGCAAGGTCAGTGCGAGCACGGTGCGCACGGCGCCCCATTGCGCCAGCAGCGCAGAATACAGGGTTGGCTCGAACGCGTGCAAAAAGACCGCCGCCGCGGCGACGATCATGACCAGCAGCCAGCCGCCGATCGCGCCCTCCCAGGTTTTACCCGGACTGATGGCCGGCGCCAGCTTGTGTTTCCCGAAAGCCTTTCCCGAGAAGTATGCGCCGATATCGGCGAGCCATACCAGCAGCAGCAGCGACAGCACGAACGGCACGCCCTGCATGCGTGCGGCGACGAGAGCATGCCAGCACGCGACGAATCCGACAATGCCGGCAAGAAACAGAAAGGTGCGCCATGCGCCCTGCGCGAGCGCGGGCTTGCGCAGCAGCACGAACGGACCGGCGATCACCCAGAAGATCGCGGCGGCCTTGAAAAGCGAACGAGCCTCCGCGATGCCCGTGCCGAGCCGCGTGCTCGCGACCAGCGCGAGCGCCGCCAGCAGCGCGTAGACCACCGGGCCGGCGCCGCCGACCTTGAGCAGGCGCGCCCACTCCCACGCGGCGAACACGACGACGAAAGCGATCAGCGCGCCGAACGCGCCGACCGGCGCGAACAGCGTGACAGGCAGGAACACGGCCAGCAGGACGATCGCCGTGATGACACGGGTCTTTAGCATGGAAGCGAATCGACGTTCTGCGATTGCGGCTCGAGCTGGGCGCTGGTACGGCCGAAGCGGCGCTCGCGATCGCCGTACGAGGCGATGGCATGAGCGAGCGCGTCGGCGTCGAAATCCGGCCAGAACGTGTCGGTGAAATAGAACTCGGTGTAGGCCAGTTGCCACAGCAGGAAATTGCTGACGCGGCGCTCGCCGCCGGTACGGATGAAGAGATCGGGCTCGGGCGCGTAGGCCATCGACAGATGCTCGGCGAACGAGTCTTCGTTCACCTCGACCGGCTTGCCCGCCGCCGCCGACTGCTCGGCGAGCTTGCGGGTGGCCTGCATGATGTCCCAGCGGCCGCCGTAGTTCGCGGCGATGGTCAGCGTGAGACGGGTGTTGCGCGCGGTCTTGGTTTCCGCGCGCTTGATCAGGTCGCGAATTCTCACGTCGAAACGCTCGAGATCGCCGACCACGCGCAGGCGGATGCCATTCGCGTGCAGCTTGCCGATCTCGCGCTCGAGCGCGGTGACGAAGAGGCGCATCAGGAACGACACCTCCTCGTTCGGGCGGCGCCAGTTCTCCGAACTGAAGGCGAACAGCGTCAGATATTCGACGCCCCGCTGCGCGCACGCCTCGACGGCCGAGCGCACCGCGTCGACGCCGCGCGTATGGCCCGCCACGCGCGGCAGACGCCGCTTGGTGGCCCAACGGCCGTTGCCATCCATGATGATCGCGATATGTCGCGGCACCGCGGCGACTTCAGGCACGCGCACGGTTGAGCTGGTATAGGTCATGGCCGTCGGGACAGTAATGCCAGTAAAGAAGTGGAAATCAGAAGGGACTGAGCCGAACGGCGTCAGACCGTCATGATCTCGGCTTCTTTCGTCGTGACGAGCTTGTCGATTTCGGCGACGAACTTGTCCGTCAGCTTCTGGACGTCGTCACCCGCGCGACGCTCGTCGTCTTCGGAAATTTCCTTGTCCTTGACGAGCTTCTTCAGTTGCTCGTTGGCGTCACGGCGCAGATTGCGCACGGCCACCTTGGCGGTTTCCGCTTCGCTGCGCACGACCTTGGTCAGTTCGCGGCGGCGCTCTTCGGTCAGCGCAGGCATCGGCACGCGGATCACGTCGCCGTGAGTGGCCGGGTTCAGACCCAGGTCCGACTCGCGGATCGCCTTTTCGACGACCTGGACCATCTTCTTTTCCCACGGCTGCACGCCAATCGTACGCGCGTCGATCAGCGTGAGGTTCGCAACCTGCGAAATCGGCACCGGCGAGCCATAATAGTCGCACTGGATATGATCGAGCAGGCCCGTGTGCGCACGGCCCGTGCGGATCTTCGACAGGTCGTTCTTGAACGCGTCGATCGAGCGCTGCATCTTCTGCTCCGCGCCCTTCCTGATATCAGCCACAGACATTTTTAAACCTCCGAACCTTCAAAACGGTGCGAGCCGCCCGGCACGCGCGATGCGGCGGCCCGGGCTCGCGTCAAAGCCCACGTAACGTAAAACGAAGTTTACACGTGGACGAGGGTGCCCTCGTCCTCACCTTGTACGATGCGCTTGAGCGCACCCGGCTTGACGATCGAAAACACGCGGATCGGCAGCTTCTGGTCGCGGCACAGCGCGAATGCCGTCGCGTCCATCACCTGCAGATTGCGGCCGATCGCTTCGTCGAAGCTGATCGTGGTGTAACGGGTCGCGCTCGGGTCCTTCTTCGGATCGGCCGAATAGACACCGTCCACCTTGGTGGCCTTCAGCACCACTTCCGCGCCGATTTCCGAGCCGCGCAGCGCGGCCGCCGTGTCGGTCGTGAAGAACGGGTTGCCGGTGCCGGCCGCGAAGATCACGACCCTGCCTTCCTCGAGCTGGCGGATCGCGCGGGGCCGGATGTACGGCTCGACGACCTGATCCATGCGCAACGCCGACTGCACGCGCGCCTCGATACCGGCGTGGCGCATCGCGTCCTGCAGCGCCAGCGCGTTCATCATCGTGGCCAGCATGCCCATGTAGTCGGCCGTCGCGCGGTCCATGCCCGCCGCGCCGCCGGCGACGCCACGGAAAATATTGCCGCCGCCGATCACCACGGCCAGCTGCGTTCCGAGACGAACCACTTCGGCCACGTCCGCCACCATTCGTTCGATGGTCGCGCGATTGATGCCGAAGGCATCGTCGCCCATCAGAGCTTCACCGGAGAGTTTGAGCAGGACGCGTTTATAGGCAGTGGGCATAGAGGTATCCAGATCGCGCAGAACAGGGCAACAACAAGGGACTAATGTAGGGGTGAAACGCTGATTCGGGCAAGCGCCGCCAAATTGACGAACCCTGGGGTTCGCCGGCGGCGGCCGCGCGGCGGGGGTCAACCCGTGCACGGCCTTGCGGCGCCGCCGAGCGCGGCGAAGTCCTGCTTCGCCGCGGGTCCAACGGTACGGCTATGAAGCTTAGGTAAGGCTTATTGTTGCTTTGCAGCAGCGACTTGGGCGGCCACTTCCGCGGCGAAGTCGTCCTGCTTTTTCTCGATGCCTTCGCCGACCACGAACAGCGCGAACTTCTGCACGCTCGAATTCGCCGCCTTCAGCATCTGTTCGATCGTCTGCTTGTCGTTCTTCACGAACGTCTGATTCAGCAGCGACACTTCCTTCAGGTACTTCTGCACGCTACCGTCGACCATCTTCGCGACGATTTCAGCCGGCTTGCCCGATTCGGCGGCCTTCTGCTCAGCGATGCTGCGTTCCTTGGCGATCAGGTCCGCCGGCACGTCATTCGACGACAGCGAAACCGGCTTCATGGCGGCGATGTGCATAGCGACATCCTTGCCGACCTGCTCGTCCGCGCCGGTGTACTCGACCAGCACGCCGATGCGCGTGCCGTGCAGATACGAGGCCAGCTTGTTGGCGGTATCGAAGCGCTCGAAGCGGCGGATCGACAGGTTTTCGCCGATCTTGCCGACCAGCGCGAGGCGCACCGCGTCGACGGTCGAGCCGTCGAGCGGCAGTGCCGACAGCGCGGCGACGTCAGCCGGGTTCTGCGTTGCGACCAGTTCCGCAACCTTCTTCGAGAAAGCGAGGAAGTCGTCGTTCTTCGAAACGAAGTCGGTTTCGCAGTTCAGTTCGACGAGCGAACCAGCGTTGCCGTTGATGAACGAGGCGACGACGCCTTCAGCCGTCACGCGCGATGCCGCCTTGCTCGCCTTGTTGCCGAGCTTCACGCGCAGCAGCTCTTCAGCGCGCGCCAGATCGCCGTCGGCTTCCGTCAGTGCCTTCTTGCATTCCATCATCGGCGCGTCGGTCTTTGCGCGCAGTTCTGCAACCATGCTTGCGGTAATTGCCGCCATCATTTGCTCCTTGGGTTCTGTCTGTCACACGCCGCCCGCATTTCGATGCCGGCGGCAGGAATTCGTTTCAGCGTTTTCGCGAATTTTTGCGAGCGACGCGCGAGGCGCCGCCTGAAGCACTCTGCCAGATGCCTGTTACAACGCTTGTTACAGGCGTCGCGGCTTAAAAAAAGGGGGCCTGTAAGAAGCCCCCTTTTTTGCCGGACACGGGGCAGCTTTACGCTTCTCCGTTGACCTCGACGAACTCGTCGCCGTCACCGCCGCGGGCAGCCTGGACCACTTCGTTGACCGCGTTCGCACGGCCTTCGAGGATCGCGTCGGCCACGCCAGCCGCGTACAGTGCGACGGCCTTGCTGGCGTCGTCGTTACCCGGGATCACGTAGTCCACGCCTTCCGGCGAGTGGTTCGTATCGACCACGGCGATAACCGGAATGCCGAGCTTGTTCGCTTCGGTCACGGCAATCTTGTGGTAGCCGACGTCGACGACGAAGATCGCGTCCGGAATGCCGCCCATGTCCTTCACGCCGCCGATCGACTTTTGCAGCTTGGCCATTTCGCGTTCGAACAGCAGCGCTTCCTTCTTGCTCATGCGCTCGGTTTCACCGGCTTCCAGCGCCGCTTCCATGTCCTTCAGGCGCTTGATCGAAACCTTCAGCGTCTTGAAGTTGGTCAGCATGCCGCCGAGCCAGCGCGCGTTGACGAACGGCATACCGGCGCGCTGCGCTTCCTGGGCGATCGTGTCGCGCGATTGACGCTTCGTGCCGACGAACAGGATCGTGCCGCGGTTCGATGCCAGCTGACGCGCGTACTTCAGCGCGTCGTTGTACATCGGCAGCGTCTTTTCGAGGTTGATGATGTGAATCTTGTTGCGATGACCGAAAATGAAGGGGGCCATCTTCGGGTTCCAGAAGCGCGTTTGGTGGCCGAAATGGACACCGGCTTCCAGCATTTGACGCATCGTAACTGCCATGAAATTCTCCACGAGGGTTGGGTCTTAAGCCGGCTGCCGTATCGGCCGCGCCCGCCTTCTTCCGGCTGGAACGCGGCGACACCCTGGATGCGCCGGCTTGCGAATGAGTTGCCTGCACTGCTTTTGCACTAACTACTTTCTCACCCGCGGCACAAGCAACCAGCGCCGCGAGAAGCCTTTCCCGCCCCACCCTTATTTGCATCATTCACATGACTCGCGTCAATGCAATAAAAAACTGGGCGTGGATCGACTTAGCCGAAGATTATAGCACGTGACTATCGACCGACTCAACCCGCGCCGATGGCCGCCGCCAGCCTCGCCGTCCATCGGCGGAAGATCGCACGGGGCGCCCGCAAAACGCCCCGCCCGCTTGCAAAAGCCTGCGGCAGCCGGAATATGGTGCGATAATCCCGCAATAAATCGCATTTCAGGCCCGACTTATGGCTATTACCCTCAAAAACGACCACGATATCGCACAGATGCGCGTCGCTTGCCGGCTCGCCAGCGAAGTGCTCGACTACATCACGCCGTTCGTCAAGGCCGGCGTCACGACGGGTGAACTCGACCGCCTCTGTCACGAATACATGCTGAAGGAACAGGGCACCGTTCCCGCGCCGCTCAATTACCAGCCGCCCGGCTACCCGCCCTATCCGAAAGCCACCTGCATTTCCGTCAACGACGTGATCTGCCACGGCATTCCGGGCGACAAGGCGCTCAAGAACGGCGACGCGCTCAACATCGACATCACCGTCATCAAGGAAGGCTATTTCGGCGACACGAGCCGCATGTTCATCGTCGGCGAAGGCTCGATCATGGCGAAGCGCCTCGTGCAGGCCACCTTCGAATGCATGTGGCTCGGCATCGACCAGGTGCGCCCCAGCGCGCATCTCGGCGACATCGGCTATGCGATCCAGAAGCACGCCGAAGGCCTCGGCTACAGCGTGGTGCGCGAATATTGCGGCCACGGCATCGGCACCGTGTTCCACGAAGACCCGCAGATCCTGCACTACGGCCGCCCCGGCACCGGCATCGAACTGCAGGCCGGCATGATCTTCACGATCGAGCCGATGATCAACGCGGGCCGCCGCGACATCCGCACGATGCCCGACCAGTGGACCGTCAAGACCAAGGACCGCAGCCTGTCCGCGCAGTGGGAGCACACGGTGCTCGTCACGGAAACCGGCTACGACGTGCTGACCGTGTCGGCCGGCACGCCCGCGCGGCCGCCCGTCGTCGCCGCGACCGCCTGAGAA
>NZ_JAAGPS010000007.1:0-104930 GCF_017105025.1 Paraburkholderia sp. Ac-20336
TCCGATTCCGGCCGCGAAGCCGCGCGAGCGGATCAGCGCGATCGCCTTCAGCAGGCCGGCATGAGCGTCGAGCTGGCCGCCGCCGCGCTCGATCTCGTCGAGCTGCGCCAGCCCCGTTTCCCACGCTTCCGTGCGGATCGCCCGCTTCGTGGCTTCGAGCGGCGCCAGCGTGCCGGCGCGTGCGGAACGCTCGCCGCGTTCATCGCGTTCATCGCGTTCGCCATGCCCGGCGCGTGTGGTCACCGGCTCAGCCATGCCTGAACTCCCGGTACAGCGCCTCGGCGGCACGCACGGCAAACGCGAAGACGAACCCCACGGCCAGCGCCTCGATCAGCAGCACGCCGGTGTTCGGGCTGCCGGGCCGCCCCTCGGGCAACGGGCGCGCGATCACGCTGAGGTAGCGTTGCAGCCGCAGCGTGTCGGTAAAGGCCTGCTGATAGTTCTGCCGTGCCGAGGCGAGATTCTGGTCCGCGAAAGTCTGCGCGTTCAGCAGCGCCTGATAGGACTTCAGCCGGCTCGCGTCGGTGTTGCCCTTGCCGCTCATGCGCGCATGCACCTCGTCGAGCTGCTTGCGCAGCGCGCTCACCTGCATCTGCGCGGGCTTCAGCATCGGATGCTCGGGGTTGTTCAGCGCGCGGATCTTGTCGAGATTGATCTTCGCGGTGTTGAGTTCGGCCTCCAGCTGCGCGGAGAGATTCAGCAGCATGCCGGCTTCCGCCTCGGGGTCGATATTGCCGTTGCGCACGCGCCAGTCGGTCAGCGTGCCGCGCGCCCCGATCGCCTCCTTCTCCGCGCGCGTCACGGCCTCCTTGCTGACCTTGAGCGTATCGGTCACGCCCTTTTCGTCCATGTTGTTGACGAACTGCTGAGCCAGCCCGATCAGCGCGTCCGACAGCGTGCGCGCATCCTCGGGCGAGAAGGCGCTCACGCGCAGCACGTCGATCTGCTCGATCATGTTGTACGAGACGTCGACCGCGCCGAGATAGGCGCGGTACAGCGCGTCCTCGCCGGCCTCGGGCGACAGCCGGTTCAGCGGGTCGAGGCCGGTGTACACGAGATACCGGCGCAGCCCGATCCGGTTGTCGAGCTGGCGCATGGCGTCGCGCGAGCGGATGAAGTCGGCCACGGCCCAGCCGTCGACGAAGCCGCCCACCACGCTGCCGCCGCTGCCGCTCGACAGCAGGCCCGCGGTGCCCTGCGCGGCCGGCTGGGACGCGCTCGAACGCACCGAGAAGCGCGCTTCGGCGCGATAGCGCGGCGCGGCGAAGACGAGCGCGTAAAGCGCCGTCAGCACGACCGGCACGAGCACGAGGCCGAGTGTCACGAGCCGCTGGCGGCGGCGCTGCCGCAACGCCTGCTCGCGCACCCTGGCGCGCTGCGCGAGCGGCAGTTCCTCGCTAGACGCCGAACTGGTCTCCGACGCCGACGCCGATGTCGACCACATTGTCTCCGCCTGACTCGCTGCGGGATCTCCGGGGCGGGAACCGGCGGATGCATTCTCCGAGGTCGTCGTTGATCCGAAGGCCGTATTGCTCATAGACCAAACCTTTGGTGCAGTAATCCATCATTTGCTGATGACGGTAGGTTGATAGAAGCAGCGTGCGCCCGACCAGCCGTTCTTCGAACAGCGCGAGCCACAGGTTCGTGAAGCGGCAGTCCTCGAACGGAATTGCACCTTCGACGACATACACGTCGAAGTCCGGCGCGAGCGCGAGCGCAAAGGAAAATTCCTGACGCACATAGAGCGGCCAATGCTCCATCGGCCGCGCCAGATACTCGGGGCTCGTCAGCAGGTCCGACACCAGCTCGACGCAGGGCGTGGGCGCAAGCCCATAGAGCGCGCAGACGAACTCGATCATGCGCAGGCCGGTCGCCTTGCCGCGCACGAAGCCCTGCCGCCCGAGCGGCCACGACACGAGCCCCTGGTGAGCGACGAAGCCCTCGCGCGGCGGCCGCAGCCCCGCGATCACGTCGACGATCGCGCGATGGAATTCCGGCCGCCGCGAGAGCAGCGCATAGCGCCCCTGCGGAATCAGCAGGTCGACCTGCTGCAGCAGCGGCTGCCGCGCACCGAAAATTCGCGGCACGTCCGTCACACCGTTCATCAGGATCATGGCGCGCTCACATCGGTTGAACATGGGTTCGCGCGAGCCGCTCCATGCCCGCGCCGAGCACGCCGAGAAAAACCAGCGCGGTGACGAAATACGCGAAGCTCGCGTCATGCGACGAATAGCTGTCGAAGTACGCCGATCTGAGCAGTTGCATCCCATGCGCGAACGGCGACCATAAGAAATACTTGCGGTATTGCTCCGGCAACTGCTCGGAGACAAAAAAGACCGACGAGAATACTTCCAGGCCGCGCTCGATCACGGGCGCAAAGCGCAAGAAGAAGTGCCAGCGGATAGCGATGCTGCCGAAGATCAGCCCCATCGAGACGCCCGCGCCGCCCATCATCACGACATAGGCGATCGCTCCCGACCAGCGCACGGGCAGCGTAATGAGGCCCAGGCTGTGGCCGACGCCGATCAGCACGGCATACACGCCGAGATAGATGCCGATGAAGAGCCCGCCCTGCACCAGCGCCACCGCGAGCGGCGTGACCGACTCCAGGTTGATGAGCCCGCGCGCCGCGACATAGCTCGTGCTCGTGCGAAACACCGCCTGCCGGAACATGATCCACGTCGTCGCGCCCAGCAGCGAGAACGTCGGCACGTCCATGCCGAGCACGTAGTGCGTGCCCATCAGGAAGTACAGCGACGAGATCAGGCTCAGCAGCACGGCGGGACCGACCACGGACCACAGCAGCGCGATGCGGCTTTCGCTCTGCAGGATATGCAGCTGGAGCAGCAGCAGCGGCCCGATGCTCGCCAGCCGCGATTGCAGCGTGCCCGGCTTCGCGCCGTGCTGCCGCGCATGAATGCCGGCGATCCGCTCGCGCAGCAGCGCGACTTCGTGCGCCTCGTGCGGCTTCAGCGCGATCTCGAAGGCCACGTCCTCGCGCGACGCGAGACGGCGTGCTTCGCGCGTCTCCTGCTGTTTGCGCTGCTGCCCGCGCCGGTTGAATCCGTCGACCAGACGCGCGTCGTCGGCGTCGAGCGTGGCCGGTGCATAGCCTGCCGTCAGCACGTCGATGCCCGCGCGGATATCGGCTTCCAGCAGACGCACGACCATGCGCAACTGGCGCCGGCGCAATTCCGCGCGCTCGGACGGCATGCCGTCGCGCGCGAGTTCCGCCTCGAGTTCGCTCTCGAGCGCCGCGTAGATGCGCCGCCGCCCGGCCACGCTCTCGTGCGGAGCGCTGGCGAGCGCATCGAGTACGCCGCTCAGCACGCCGCCCGCGGAGTCCGCCGCGCGCAAGCCGTGCGCCGCGTGGGTCGCTGCGGTGCCCGCTGCGCTGTCTGCTGCGTTGTGCGCCGTGCTGGTCACCGCATCGGTGACGGTATTCGCCGCCGCCTCCGCATTGCCGGCCTCGTCGCCGGCATGCCGCGCCGTCCGGCGCTCGCGCCAGTTCTTGATGCGATCCTGGTTGCTCATGTCCGGCCTTCACTGCGACAGGCTGGACACGGAACGCGCGGTGCCGAGCGTCGCGCTGAAGGCGGAGAGAACCTTCTGAACCTGGGTGAACGGTGCGTCCGAGATATAGATCGCGTCGCCGTCGTGCACCGCGAACTTGCCGGCGAGCACCATCTGCTCGGGCTTCGTGAAATCGAACTGATAGACCACCGGCCGCGTGTCGGCGGTGCCGGCATCGTCCGGACGGATGCGCAGCAGGAAGACCGCCTTCGGATTGGCGAGCGAATCGTTCAGGCCGCGCGAATCGCCGAGCGCGTCGAGCACCGTGTAATTGCGCTTGCTGAGCTTGAGCCGCGATTGCGCACCCGCCGCGCCGAGCACCGTCAGATTCTCGACGACGTCATGCACGACCACGGAGTCGCCGGCACGCAAGGCGATATCTTCCGCGCTGTTGCGATAGACGTCGGACAGCCGCACGGACACGCTCTCGCCATTGCGCCGCAGCGTCACCGCGAGCTGCTCGGGGTTCATCTGGTCGGGCGCGGCCTTGCTCAACAGTCCGCTCAGGCGCTGCATGCCCGGCCCGATCGGATACACGCCGGGCTTCTTGAGGTCGCCCTCGATCGCCACGGTCTGCCCGCGCCGTTCCGTGCGCCGCACGTTGACATCGAGCCCGACCGTCACGCGGCTCAGGCGCCGCTCGATCGCGTCGCGCAGCCCGGCCGGCGTCAGGCCTTGCGCATGCACACGGCCCACTTGCGGAACGTAGATCGTGCCGGCTTCGTCGATCACCATCTCGCCGAGGTCCGTCATGCCACCCGTGCCGCTCAGGCCGCTCGCGCCACCCGAGCCGTTGCCGAACACGCCGACGCCGTCCTGCCCCCACAGCGAAATGTCGACGCCATCGCCCGGCGCGAGTTTTTCGTAATCGACCGGCTGCGCCTGCTGGAATGCGTCCGGAAAGCTCGCGCTGCCCGCCGCGCGCGAGGCGAGCGCGAGCGCCGGCGTCACGCCGACCAGTTCGATGTCGTTGTGATCGCGCGAAGCCTGCACTTCGCTGAGCAGCGGCCCGCTGCGCGGGATCACGCATCCCTGCAAAACGCCGCAGAGACAGAAAGCCAGAGCCATGACCAGACGGTCAGGAAAACCAACAAGCCCGTACCGCATCAATTCATCACCAGATTGTCGAGTTGTTCCACCTGCGAGGGGCTTTCCTCCACCGGCGCGGCGCGCCGGCACAGGCTCATGAACGTGGCGAGCATCGCCTCCACCGAAAAGAGTTCGGCGGCCCGCTGCCGCGCCCGCTCCCGCACGGTGGCATCCGCCTGCGCGCTGAGCACGAGGTGTTCGATCTTCTCGCACGCATCGTTCAGGTCAGGGTTCTCCGCGCAGCCGAGCAGATGCCCGGTCACGCCGTCGATAAAGCACTCGCCCGCGCCGCCGGCCGGCGTCGACACCACGCAGATGCCGAGCAGTTGCGCTTCGATCAGCACGTTCGGCAAACCTTCGTGGCGCGACAGCATCACCTTGACGTCCATCTTCGAATACCAGAACCCCACGTGCGACGAGAGTCCGACGAGCAGCAGGCGGCCCGCGATGCCGAGCTCGGTGGCGAGCGCCTGCGCCTCGTCGCTGAAACGGCCGTCGCCGACGATAACGAAGCGCGCCAGCGGACGCCGCTTCAGATAGCGGTGCGCGAGCTTGATCCACAACAGCGGCCGCTTGTCCGGTTCGAGGCGGAACACGCCGCCGATCGTTTCGCTCGCGTCCGCCGTGCGCTCGACGAACGCCGTCCACTTCTGCTCGTCCTGCTCCGAGGCAAGCGCGTTCATTTCGGGCACGCCGTTATAGAGGATGCGAAACCGTTCGAGCGGTAGCCCGAGCCACTGGGCGTACTCGCGCGCGCCGGTCATGCTGTTGCTGACGAAGTGAATGCCCGGCACCTCGGCGATGGCGCGATAGAACGCTGCGTACTCCGGACGATTGCGTTCCTGGCGGATATTCGGCGGCAGTCCGCGAAACACGAGGTGGATCGTCGGCACGCCGGCCAGCAGCGCGGCCAGCGCGCCGAACAGACAGGTGCCGTCCTGCCAGAGGCTCACGACGTCGAACCTGCGTTCGCGCAGATACGGCGCGAGACGCGTGACGCCGTAGTGCACCTGGGGCGGCAGATTGCCGAGCAGGCGCAGCAGGTCCGCGTCGTGAATGTCCTGATGCGCAGCCGACACGGCCGGCATCGCGTTGATTTCGGAAACCTTGACATCGGCCTCGCGCAGCATGCCCAGAAAGAAGTCGAGACGCTGCGGCCGGTCGACGCGCGCCGGGTCCGAGTGCTGCTTGACCAGCACTTCGATCGCGCTGACGTCGTGGCCTGTGGCGTGGTCCGCAGCGCTGTCGCGTGCACCGGCGGCTTCGGCCACGAGACGCCGCAAATGCACGGCGAGCCGCGTCAGTTGCCGTTCCGCGCCGCCGGGCCCGAGGCTGCCCGTGACGAGCGCGACCGAGGCGGGCTTTCCGCGCGGCGGCGGCGCTACGTCGCGATGGCGAAAACGCAGGATGGCCTGACGCATCGCGACGATCTTGATGTCCTGTCCGGCCAGATCGGCGGCGGATTCGAAGCGGCGGTAGAACGTGTAGTCGTCGACGATCTTCGCGACGAGCTGGCCGCCCTTGCTGTCGGGGGAGAGTTCGTGCGCGACCGGCTCGATGACTTCGATCGCGTCGGCCACCATGCTGCGCTTGACGAGGCGCTTCGCGAACGCCACCCGCAGATGGCGCCGGTCGTGTTCCGCGATGAGGCGCCGGAAGATCGCATCCGACGCATCGTGCGCCTTGATGTCGGCGAGAAATTCGGCGCGGGCCAGCGCCTTGCGCGTGTCCTGCGCCTGCTCGGGAAAATGGCGATCCGCGACCGCCATGGCCTCGTCGAAGCGGCGCTCCTTCAGAAGACGCGTCGCGTAGTGCCGCGCCACCATCAGATCGTCGGGGCAGTCGCGCAGCAGATCGGCCCATTGTTCGAGCAGGCCGGTGCTGAGCCCGGTCCGCTCCCGCATCTGCAGCAGCACGATACGCACGGTCCGGTCGTCGGGGTCCTGCGCGGCCAGCCGCTCCGCCTCGCCCAGGTGCTTGCGCGCGCTCTGCAACGTCGTACAGGCCGCGAGCAGGCGTGTGAGTTCTTCGTGCAGTGAAGGCAGGTCCTGCGGTTGTGCATTTGCTTCTGCATTTGCTTCGGACGGCGGTTGTTGCTGTTGCGGCGGTGGTACGGCGGCGTCGGGCGTGGCCGGGGTGTTCGGCGTGGCCGCCTTGGGCCGCGCTACCGCTTTGGGCTTCGCTGCCTTGGGTTGTGCTGCGACCTCGGGCTTTGCCGCTGCCTCGTCGTGTGCTGTAGCCTGAGGCTCTGCTGCTGCCTCGGGTTGTACCTCAGCCGTGTGCTCCCCTACTACCTCCAGTTGTGCCGAAGCCTTCTTGATCTCTGCTGCCGCGCTCGGTTCCACCACGGCCTTCGGCTTCGCCACCGCCCTGGATTTCGCCACAGCCTTGGGCTTCGCCGCCGTGCCGGATTTCGCCTCAGCCGCGGGCCTTGCGGCCGCACGCGGCTTTGCCGGCGAAGCGGCCTGCCTGCCGGCCTCGTGCGCCGTGCCCGCGTCGCCTGCCGGCCGGCCTCGTTTGGGCCGAGCCTGCACGGCGAGCGTGCTCTCGTTCGCTGCTGTTTTTCCTGCTTTAGCCATTACCGGAACCCAGCCATTTATCCCTGGAAATACCTCAACCTCATTCGCGGCCGCTCGCCATGCGCCGGGACCCGCGTCCCGGCGCATGGCGCATCAGCGGCCCGTCAGGCGGCCTTCTTGCGCTTGGCGCGATCGATGAATATCCGGCACTTCTGGATATTTCCGTCGATCAGTTCCGGCGATGCGGAGCGCGAGCGCAACGCCTGCCAGTACTTGAGCGCCTGCTCGAAACGATGCGTGCGCATGGCGCCCGTCGCCGCCGCCTTCAAGCCGACCGGGTCTTCGGGCGCGAGGCGCAGGATCGTCTCGCCCAGCGTGAGCCGGTCGGCGTCGTGCGCGGCATCGAGCGACTTCACCTTCACGTGCAGCCCCGCGAGCACGCGCTTCTTCTCCTGCGAGACTTCCTTGTTGTCTGGATCGAGCTGCTGCAGACGTTCGAGGAGTGCCCAGGCGCGTTCGTAGTCGCCCGCGCGATGCGCTTCCCGTGCAAGCCGGATAACGCGGCTGCGCAGGCCGAGAATCTGGCGCTTCGCCTCGATGCGCGCGGCAGGATCGCTCGACGCCGAGTTCAGCACCCGCGCATAGGCATCGATCGCCTCGCCGTAGTAGCCGCTGCGCACCGCCATGCGAGCCAGCTTGATCCACGTGCTCTCGGTGATATCGTCGAGCCCGGACGCATCGCGCAGATAGACCAGCGCGGTGTCGATGTCGTCGAGCGCTTCGGCCACGCGAATGCGGAAGCTCGCCAGCTCGGGGAATGTCGTGAGCGTCTGACTCGCGATCGCGAGCACGCCGGCCGCGCGTTCGTAATCGCGAGCGATCAGCGCCGCGCGCACGTCCTGACGCATCTGGCGTTCGAGCTGCCGTCTCGCGCGAATCAGCGCATTGCTGTTCGCATTGAGCTGCGCGTGCGCCTGAAGCCGGTCCGCCGCCTTCAGCATGTCGCCCGAGGCGAGCGCCGCGTTGCCCTCGTCGAGCCAGGCCGCCGCAGCGCGCGCGATCCATTCGGCCGTCTCCTTGCGGTTGCTGCGCGTGAGCCCCTGGGTCGCGGCAAGCAGCGCGGCCGGCGTCGCGCAGCCGCGCTCGACCGTGCGTTGCGCGAGGGCCAGGATCTCGGCCTCGTCCATCTCCACGGGCTCGCGCGCCAGTTCCAGCAGCGCCGCGCGATCCGGCGCCGTCAGCGCACGCTCCCAGAGCGCGACGAAGCTCGGCGCGTGAGCGGGCAGCGCGTCGCGCACTTCGCCTGCCCACTGCACGACGCCCTCGGCATCGCCCGAGGTTTCGAGCAGACGCAGCACGGCCGTCGCGGCGGCGGCTGCGTCGGCGCTATCGGTCGACAGACGGAACAGGCGCTTCCAGTTAGCCAGCGCCGTGGCCGTATCGCCGAGCTTGCCGGCCGATTCCGCGCAGATGCGCAGGATCGCGGGCGCCTCGTGCTCGTCCGCGAGCAGCGCCGCGGCGAGCCGGGCAGCCTGCTCGTAGCGCCCGGTCTCGAAGTAGCACTGGGTGAGCAGCAGGTTGGTCTTTTCGTCGAATTCCGGCTCCGCGCCGAACGATTCGAACTGCGCGGCCGCGCCCTCGAAGTCGCCCAGGTCGTATTGCACGCGGCCCAACAACAGCCGGTGCTGACGGCTGCTTTCGCCATGGCGCAGAATCCCGCGCAGCCGCTGCGACACTTCGAGCACGCGCCCGGCGTTCCAGGCGGCTTCGAGACTTTCCGCGGTGTCCTCGTGCTGGACCGCATCGGTCTTCGGCGGCGCCTGAACGTCGGACGTATCGACGCGCGGCACGACGAACTCCGTGTACCAGGCCTCGCACAGCTGGTCCGAGAACAGATCGGTGTAGTGCGTCAGATCGAGCCCGCCGTTTTCCATTGCGTTGGCCTGGCCCAGCTTGCGCATCAGCGGAGTCGGGTCGTAGCACGGCACGTTCATGCGTTTCGCGATCGCGCGCACGGTGTTAATCAGCTCGCGCCGCTGCTCGACGGGCATGTTGTCGGGCGTATCGGCATTGACGTGCGTGACGAAGGCCAGATGGTCCTTGCCGACCATCGTCGCGATCTGCTCCATTTCCGCCGAAATTTCGGCATCTTTCAGGTCGTGCCGCTGAATGCGCGCGAGCAGATCGCGATCCTGCGCCGACAGACGCTGGAACGCGAAATCCTGGTCGAGCCACGCGCGCCGCTCGGCCATCCGGCTCGGCACGGCCATCGACCAGAACTGGCGGGTGCGTTTCTTGTCGGCGAAGAAATCGCCGAAATGCCGCACCATGTAGTTCATCTGGATCGGATGGCCGTCGACGCTCAGCAGCTTGCGCGAAGAAATCTCGACCAGATAAAGATCGGCGCCGGGCGACGGCTTCCCTTCGAAGCTCCCAGACGAACCGGGCCGAAACGTCAGCGTGCGCACGTCGGCCGGAATGTCCTTCTGGCCGAACATGAACTGCAATTGCTGAAGCGCTTCGGAACTCGTATGGACGAATCCGTAGTTGCGGGCCAGCACCGGACGGATCGGATAACGGCCCGCGCCCCGGCGCAGCGGCGTGTGAATACGGCAGGTACCAACAGGCGCTATGTTGAAAAGAGTCATGATGATCGTTCAGATATCGTCTGTACTGCCGCTCAAAGCGCCCAGTAGGTCAGCTTGTTTTTCATGATCCGCTCGCCGTCGAGAGACGACTTCAGATCGCAGACGATCCCGCCGTCGGCAATCATTCCGGGCAGATCGCTCTCGATCGTGTCGACGATCTCGCGGTGCGGCACGGCGAACACGAGCACGTCCAGCGCGTTGAGTTCCTCGCGCGACGAGAGCTTGATGCCGTACTCTTCGTGCACCTGCTCCGCATCGGCCATCGGGTCGTAGACGATCGGCGACATGCCGTAGCGCGTGAGCGCTTCGTAAAGATCGACGACCTTCGAATTGCGGATGTCGGGCACGTTCTCCTTGAACGTGATGCCGAGAATGCCGACACGGGTCGACGCCTTGAGACGATGGCGGCTCGCGATCACCTGAACGAGACGGCCGGCGACGTAGTCGGCCATGCCGTCGTTGATGCGGCGCCCCGCCAGGATCACTTCGGGGTGGTAGCCGAGCTCCTGCGCCTTCGAGGTCAGATAGTACGGATCGACGCCGATGCAATGACCGCCGACGAGGCCCGGCGTAAAGCGCAGGAAGTTCCACTTGGTGCCCGCGGCTTCCAGCACCTCGGACGAACGGATGCCGACCAGATCGCAGATCTTCGAGACTTCGTTCATGAGCGCGATATTGATGTCGCGCTGCGTGTTCTCGATGACCTTGGCCGCTTCGGCCACCTTGATCGACGACGCGCGGAACACGCCCGCATCGATGATTTTTTCGTAGACGGCGGCGATCTCGTCGAGCGCCTGCTGGTCCTGGCCCGAGACGATCTTGACGATCTTTTCGAGCGGATGCTCGCGGTCGCCCGGGTTGATCCGCTCGGGGCTGTAGCCGAGCTTGAAGTCGATGCCGCAGCGCAGGCCCGAACTCTTTTCGAGTGCCGGCCCGCAGATGTCCTCGGTCGCGCCCGGATGGACGGTCGATTCGAACACCACGATGCTGCCCGGTTGCAGAACCGGACCGATCAGCCGGCACGCGCTTTCCAGCAGCGAAAAGTCGGGGCTGCATTTTTCGTCGACGGGCGTCGGCACCGCGACCACGAAGAAGTTGGTCCCCGCCAGGTCCTCGACCTTGTCGGTAAAGCGCATCGTCGAGTCGCGCAGCACGTGCGGCTCGATTTCGCCGGTCCAGTCCTCGCCGTCGCGCAGGTTTTCGACCCGCCGCGCGTCGACATCGAATCCGGTCACTTCAAAGTGGCGTGCGAGCGCCACTGCCACGGGCAGACCGACATAGCCCAAGCCACACACCGCAATCTTCGTCGTCACACAATTCCCCTTATTAAACGTCGCGTATCGCCGGCCCGCGAACCCCTATACGGTTCGCGGACACGAACGCTTCGACCCAGACAAAATGAGCCCGGGGACCAGCCGCAAGGCCGGACCCGGGATGAACGATTCCCGGCCAAACCGGAACTTCGGTTTAGTTAGGACAATTGATATTCAAAATTTCAGGAACCTGATCCTTGAAACACGGCCCCTGGATATGCGTCGCCCCGACGAACTCCGCAATCTCCACGTCCGCTGCATCCTCGGCGCCGGTAATCACGACGTCGGCGCCGGTGCCGCGCGCCAAGGCAACGAGGTTGCGCAGAAAGTCGGCGGCCCGGTCGCTCACCCGCGCCTCGCGCAGGCAGCCCGCGCCGATCTTGACGATGTCGGCGCCGAGCGACGCCAATGCCTCGACACTGCTGCTGCCGCCGCCCACGTTATCGAGCGCGACCTGGCAGCCCAGCGCCTGAAGCCTGCGCACGAATGCGCCGACGGTCGCCAGATCGGTCGCCGGCGGCACATCCGACAGCTCGATGACGAGCCGCTGCGCGACGGCTCGCTGCTCGCTTAGCTGCGCAATGATGAGCGTCCACCAGGCATCGAGCGAAGCGCTGTGCGACGTCACGTTGCAGCCAAACGAGAGACCCGGGTTCGCGTGCAGCGCGCACAGGGTCGCCTCGACGGCCCAGCGATCCAGCCTGCGCACGAGGCCGAGCCGCGCGAGCGGCGCCACCATCCCGGCAACCTGCTGGCGAACGCCGTGGCACGTCCAGAAAGGCACCACCTTGTAGTACCGCACGATCCCCGCGCTGCCCAGATGGCGGACCGATTCCGCATCGAAGACCAGACGGTCGAGATGCTTCGCCGAAAACAGGTTCTCGGCCGCCTTCATGTCGACGAGAAAACGCTCGCGCCAGTACTCTTCCTCGCGGCCCGGCCGCGCGACATGCGCATCGGCGCCGGGAGCCGCGGCATCGAATGCGCCTTCCGCCTGCTCGACGACCGACAGGGATAGCGTGACGAATACCGCGTCGCCGGCGATCTTGACCGGTTGGTCGGCGAGATCGCAAAGAATGCGGTCGAGCAGCAAGCCGATCTGCGCCAGGTCCGACGCAGCCGGCGGCAGACCGCCGAGCGGCGAATCGAAGACGAACAGGATCACGTCGCCGCTCAGCACTGCGATGCCCGATACCGAACGGCACAGCTCGCGTGCCCGCTCGAGAACGACATGCCGTACCGCAAGTGCGGGCCGCGAACCCCATGCGCGCTCGATCTCGCGCAGGTTCGTCAGCGACGCGGCAATGCACAGCGTTCCCGCCCGGCCGGACTGCTCAGGCAAATCGGCCAGTGGCCGAACCGGCTGCGGGAACAAAGGCTGCCCGGACATCATGCCGCCGCGCCTTTATTACAGGCGACGCCATAACGGGGAGAAAAGGACAAAAGGGGTCCTTTGTGTCACGATCCAGCATAGTCGATCGCCGCTAAAAAACCATCGGGTTAATCATGAACTTGCTGCGTGAATTTACGAGGAATTTGCCAGGACGAAAGGGACCCGTTATGTCCAGCCTTTGTCGTCATTAGTCAGCAGAAAATGCTGATCAGGTAATTCGTATTCACAAGTAAAAAACAAACTAAATCTCGGAGTAAAGTGTCATGAAAATCGGGTATGCACGCGTATCGACGGATGAGCAGAATCTGGATCTACAGACTCGTGCTTTGAAGGCGGCGGGTTGCCAAATGCTTTTTGAAGATCAGGGTGTTTCGGGCGCCAGCTTTTTGCGCCCCGGACTCAGTTCGATGCTGGAACAATTGCGTGCGGGAGATATTCTCGTCGTATGGAGACTGGACAGGCTCGGCCGGTCGCTGCGGCGGCTCCTGGAACTGATCGAAAGCCTCAGTGCCAGGGGAATACAGTTTCAGTCACTCACGGAAGCCATCGACACGACGTCGTGCAGCGGCATGCTGATCTTTCACATGCTCGCCGCGCTCGCCCAGTTCGAGCGCTCGCTGATCGGCGAGCGCACGCGCGCCGGCATGCGCGCGGCGCGCGACCGGGGCTCCCGGCTGGGCCGGCGTCCGGTTCTGACGCCGGAGCAGAAGACCGAGGCGATTGAGCTGCTCGAGAGTTGCTCCATCAGCGACGTCGCGGCGAAATTCAACGTTCATCCGCGCACGATCCGCCGCGCGCGGCAGCAGTCGGAGCAAACCGCGCGTCTCCTGAAGTAGAACCTGGCAGGCTAGAACTGCCCGGTATCGGAACGAGATATGCGCAAACGAGGCGCGCGCGGGGGGGCGCGCCTCGCCACGGACCCGGCGCCGGGCTGCCCGGGTCAGCAAACGGTCTTCTCGACACTGAGTCCGTGGCGGCGCAGGCTGCGCAGCAACGTCTTGGGATGAATCTCGAACTTCTGGGCAACGAACAGGGTTGAGTGCTCGGACAGCAGTTGATGCGCCTGGACACACTCGGCCTCGGTCATCGCGTGACGCCTGCCGACATGCTGGCCGCGCGCCTTGGCCGCGCGCATGCCGGCGCGCGTGCGCTCGCCGATCAGCGAGCGCTCGAACTGGGCGAGCGCCGCCATGATATGAAACAGCAAGGTGCCGCCGGCGGACGTCGTATCGATGCACTCCGTGATCGACACGAACTGGATCTTCCTCTTCCCCAAGGTTTCGACAAGCTCGATCAGCTTCTTGATCGAACGGCCGAGCCGGTCCAGCCTCCAGACCACGAGGGTATCGCCCGCCTTGAGCACATCCAGCACCTCGTCGAGCCCGGGCCGGGAAAAGGTGCTGCCGGACACGCCATGATCGGTGAATACTTTTACGCATCCCACCGCCCGCAGCGCCTCGAGTTGCAAATCGAGATTTTGGTCATCAGTAGAAACCCTCGCGTAGCCGATTTTCATTCTCTCTACTTATCTACTTATCCAGCAAATCCGACGTCTCCACGGACGGCTTATTCAGATCTATTCATCACCATTCAAAGGACATGCGCGCCGGTTCATCCCACATATCGAGACGATCGGTCATTTTTTCGAACGAACCTTGGACACAGCCGGACCTCGCCCGGAATCAGGCACAAGGAAACCCGGAGCTTCGCCTGGGGACGCGAGGTGCGGCCACGCTGCGCGTGGCGTACGGTGCCGGCGAAAAGGATGGCCGGCACGTCTGTTTTACCCGAAATGCCAGCTCGTCGGCTTGAGCCGCAAAAATCGAAATAGAGGAAAGCGATTTACTCGATTACTTCCCTGCACGCAATAATGGCGATATTTTTTGCGATTCGACTCAAATACGCAAATCATCGCCTGGAACGAATACATCCATTAGCGCCATTTCACGTCACCCACGCAATCGGACAGATCATTCATTTCCGGAATTCAGAATGAAGATTAGGTCCGTTTTATCTCAAAATTTAAATATATACTTAACATACCATTAATTAATATTTTCAATTCTTTAAAATAGCTTTATTAGTGTAACGAAATATTACTTTCTCATTATTTCCTCTACGTAGCAATTCCCCCTATCTGGTTAATCTGGCGGAAAAATAACGTCTTGTGGCGTTTCCGCACAGGCAATAGGGAAGTTACGCTTGGATACAATTACGCCTCAGGCTTATCGAGTGCGTAATTCCAAAATCCATTCGGATTGCGCACATTCCGCCGCAAACCGACGCCGCCGCACGATATGCGGCAGCACCGCCGCGTGAGGCTCTTCCCGTTCGTTCTCGCCTGCACGAAGCGTCGCGAAACAGTACGAAACGTCGCGCGAAAAGCCCTCCGCCACAAACGAAAACGCCGGCCCGAAGGCCGGCGTTCCTGCGTCAACGCAACCGGTTACCCAGCGCCTACCGCGCGAACAGCGACGACATGTCGGCGAACGCCTTGAATTCGAGTGCATTGCCCGACGGGTCGAGGAAGAACATCGTGGCCTGCTCGCCGACCTCGCCCTTGAAGCGCACGTGCGGCTCGATGATGAATTCGATGCCGGCCTTCTGCAGCTTGTCCGCGGCAGCCTGCCACTGCTCCATCGACAGCACCGCGCCGAAATGCCGCACCGGCACCGCGTCGCCGTCGACCGCGCTCGTGTGGCGATGGCCGATTTCGTCCGGCGCGAGGTGGGCGACGATCTGGTGGCCGTAGAAATTGAAATCGACCCATGCGTCCGAACTGCGTCCTTCCGGACAACCGAGCAGTTCGCCGTAAAACTCGCGCGCGGCGGCGAGGCTATGCACAGGAAACGCCAGATGGAACGGCGGCAAGACGGTTTCGGCAACGCTCATGATGGAAAACTCGCTGGCTTGAAGTGAAGTGGGGTTGAGGTACGGCTCGCGTCCCGCGCGAGCCCGTCACGCGAGGCCAAGTTTAACCATGAATAAAAATGCTGAGAAACGATATATATTTGACCTGACCAACACGAAAATCGATCAATCGACATGCTGAGCGAACTGAAGACCTTCATCGCCGTGAGCCAGTACGGCACGTTTTCCGGCGCGGGCGCGCGCATCGGCCTCACGCAATCGGCCGTGAGCGCGCAGATGCAGCGGCTCGAACAGGAACTGGGCTTCCCGCTGTTCGACCGCACCGGCCGCTCCGCGACGCTCAACGAGGCCGGCCGCGAAACGCTCGCGCTCGCCGGAGACATCATGACGCTCTACGCGCGGCTCGCCGAACGCGGCGCGGGCGCGGCGGAAAGCGGCATGCTGCGGGTCGGCGCGATCGCGTCCGCGCAGGTGTCGCTGCTCGCCGACGCGCTCGCGCGCTTTCGCGACGACCGCCCCGGCTGGCGCATTCGCGTGGTGCCCGGCGTATCGCTCGGCCTGCTCGGCCAGGTGGATTCCGGCGAACTCGATCTGGCCGTCATCATCAAGCCGCCGTTCGCGCTGCCCTCGGAACTCGAATGGCGCACGCTCGTCGCCGAGCGGTTCGTGCTGCTCGTGCCGAAAAAGCTCGCGCGCGGCGCACGCTCGTGGCGCGAGCTGCTACGCAGCGAGCCGTTTATCCGCTACGACCGCGCCTCGTTCGGCGGGCGGCTCGTCGACCGTTTTCTGCGTCGCGCGCGTCTGACCGTGCGCGACGCGATCGAACTCGACGAATTGCAGGCGATCGTGCAACTGGTCGCGCGCGGCATGGGCGTCGCGCTGATTCCCGATACGGCCGGGCTCGGCAAATGGCCCGCGAGCGTCGTCGCGCTCGAACTCGGCGATCAGACGTTCCAGCGCGAGATCGGTCTCGTGCAGCGTCCGCGGCATAGCCGGCAAGCGGTGGCGGATGCGCTGGCGGAGTGTATTGCCGAAGCGGCGGAGGCGGCGGGAGCGGCCGGGACGCGTGGCTGAGCGGCCGCACGATAGGCACAATACGCACCAATACGCACGGCCAGCACGGCCGCCGTGCATCGCGCACGCGGCGCGCCGATTGTCCTGCCATGCGAGCGGGCAACTGTATCTGTGAGTTTCGTGCAGCGGCGCGCAGAATCGTTGCCGACACCGAATCAGGTGAAGTACCCCATCCGCCCTCGTCTCCCGCCGCCATGATCGCCAGCCCCCTGCTCACCGCCGATGTCCTGATCGCCTACAGCGCCTATTTCGTCGGCACCGCGAGCCCCGGGCCGAGCAATCTCGCGATCATGTCGCTCGCCATGAGCACGGGCCGCCGCGCCGCGCTGACGTTCGCGCTCGGTGTGATATCGGGCTCGTTCTCGTGGGCGTTGCTCGCGTCGCTCGGTTTGTCGGCGGTGCTGGCCGCTTACTCGCAATGCCTCGTCGCGATCCGGATCGCGGGCGGACTGTATCTGCTGTGGCTCGGCTTCAAATCGGCGCGCTCGGCGCTCGGCGCGGGCAAACCGCTCGCGGGCGGCGCGCGGGCCGACGAGCCGCTCGGGCGACTCTATCTGCGCGGTCTGCTGCTGCATCTCACGAATCCGAAAGCGGTGCTCGTGTGGCTCTCGATCGTCTCGCTCGCGATGTCGCCGGTACACGGCGCGGCGCACGTGCTGCCGGTCGTGCTCGGCTGCATGGCGATCGGCACGACGGTGTTCGCGAGCTACGCGGTGCTGTTTTCCACGGCGTCGGCACGGCGCATCTACCTGGCGATCCGGCGCTGGCTCGACGGCTCGCTCGCGATCATGTTCGGCATCGCGGGGCTTAAGCTGCTGACGTCGAAAAACTAGCCCACGCTTCGGCGTGCGCCGCCGCTCTGCGATACTGGCGCCATTGCGATACGAAGGGCACGCAGCATGGCCCACGACAAGGCACGCGGACAGGCACGCGGACAGGCACGATGAACGGCAACCACAAAGACAGTGGTAAAGGCAAAGGCAAAGGCAGCGGCGGCGGCAACGAAACCAGCCCCGCGACCGCACGCTCGCCGCTGCAAAAGCGGCTCTATGCGAGCGGCGCGGCGATCCTGCTCGCCGGCCTGATCGCGGCAGCGTTCATTCATGCGAGCGCGCCGCCGCCCGATAGCGCGGTCGCGATGTACAGCGCCGTCGATCCGCGTTACCAGATCGAATTGCAGCAGATCGGCGGCAATGCGGCGGTGCTGATGGCGCAGTTGCATCAATGGTTCGACAGCCTGTGGCACGGCGCGAGGCTCGCCTATACGGTCGCGGGGCTCGGCATCGCGCTCGCGGGCCTGTGCTTTTTCATCGGCTATTTTTTCGCGGACGACACCGGCGCACCACCGCGGTAGATGCCGCGCCGCGCCCGGCATCCAAGGATCAGCGCTCAGCCCAACGCCAGCCGGCTCAGGAAGGCATCGACCTGACGCTCTTCGGTAGCCCACGACGTGACGATCCGCACCACCGAATGACCGTCATGCGCCGCGCCCCACACGTAGAACGCGAAGTCGCGCTTCAAGGCGGCAATGACCGGATCGGGCAGGATCGCGAATATCTGGTTCGTCACCGTTTCCGCCTGGAGCGCGTGACCGTTCGCCACGATCCCCGAGGCGAGTTTCTTCGCCATCGCATTCGCGTGCCGCGCGTTGGCGAAGAACAGATCGTGGTTGCCGAACAGTTCCTGGAACTGGATGCCCAAGACCCGGCCCTTCGCGAGCATGGCGCCCCGCTGCTTGACGTGGAACGCGAAGTCTTCTTTCAAGGCCGGATTGCATACGACGATCGCTTCGCCAAGCAGCGCGCCGACCTTGGTCCCGCCGATCCAGAAGATGTCGGCGAGCGCGGCGATCTCGGCCAACGTCGCGTCGTTGCGGTCCGAGGCCAGCGCCGCCGCGAGGCGCGCGCCATCGAGAAACAGCAGGAGGCCGCGCTGTTTCGCGAGGGCCGAGATTGCCCGCAATTCCGCCAGCGTGTAGAGCGTGCCCGTTTCGGTCGCGTTCGACAGATAGATCATGCGCGGCTTCGCCATGTGCGGGAAATGCGCATTGCCGGCGAGCGCGGCCTCGATATGCTCCGGCGTGAGCTTCCCGTCGACGCCGGGAACCGTGATGAGCTTGTGGCCCGTCGCCTCGATCGCGCCGGCCTCCCGCCCGACGATATGTCCCGAGTTCGCCGCGATGACGGCTTCGTGCGGACGCAGGCAGGCGGCAATCGACACGAGGTTCGCCAGCGTGCCGCTCGCGACGTAGTGGATCGCGCCGTCGAAGCCGTCGCCGAGGCGAGCCTTGATGCGTGCGGTGGCTTCGGCACAGTACGCATCCTCGCCGTATGCGGCCTGCTGGACGTAGTTCGATTCGCTCAGCGCGCGCAGTATGTCGGGATGCGCGCCTTCGCTGTAGTCGTCGAGAAAACTGAAAGTAGTCATTCGGTGCGTCTGCATTGAGTGGGGGCCGCCCGCAATGGGTACGCGGCCGGAATGGGCTTACCGGGTGCGCCGCCGGCGGTATGAAGGCTTGGCCGCCGGTGGCGCGGTGAGGCGGCCATTATCGCAGCTTCGTCTTCAGGCACGGCTTCGCGCCCATGCGCCCGGCGAGGTCCGTGGCACGACATCCGCTTCATTGCGCTTCATGAACGAGCCCCAGGCATCCGTCAAGGCGCGCCCTTTATCTGCTCATGCGGATTTACCACGCCGGCCATCAGCAGCGCCTCGTGCAAGGTGCCGAAAATGCAGCGCTCCTCGACGATCGGCGTGATCCCGTGCCGGTCCATGTCGGCACGCAGATAGCGGTTCACGCGCGCGAAGATCACGTCGATGCCGCCGCGCTTGAGCGACGCGCACAACTCGCCCACCGAACGCGCCGCCGAATAGTCGAGATCGGTGATCGCGCTCGCATCGACGACGAACCAGCGCACCGCGCTCGGCGCATGCCCGATCAGGCCGCTGACGTCCTCGACGAAAAAGTGGTCGTTCGCGTAGAACAGATCGGCGCCGAAGCGATAGACGATCAGGCCCGGCGCGGTCTCGGTGCCGGGCACGGCCGGCACCGGCACCCACAGCCCGTCGCCGTTGGGCGCGAGCATCATCGTGTGCGGACGGTAGCTATGGCGCACGTGACGCAGCAGCGACAAGGCGACCGCGACCAGAATGCCGTGCTCGACGCCGATCAGCACGACGGCCGCCGCCGTGAACACCGCGAGCGCGAATTCGCCGGGACTCTCGCGGCGAATCGCGGACAGCGCCGACAGATTGACGAGCCCGACCGCGATCGTAAACACGATGCTCGCGAGAATGCAGTGCGGCAGATATTGCAGATAGCGGCTGAAAAACAGCAGCACCACCACGACCACGGCCGCGAAGACGAGCTGCGCGAACTGGCTGCGCGTGCCCGCGCGATCGGCCATCGCGGTCTGCGTCGGACTGCCGTTGACGACGAACGCGCCCGAGAACGCCGCCACCGCATTGGCGGCCGCGATGCCGAGCAGGTCGGCGTTGGTGTCGACGGTTTCGTGATAACGCTCGGCGAACACGCGGCTCGCGGCGGCGCTCTGCGCGACGATCATCACGAAGCAGGACGCCGCCACCGGCAGCAGATCGAGCATCTGCTGCCACGTCACCGACGGCACGCGCAGCGGCGGCAAGCCGCCCGCCACGGGTCCGAGAATCGAGATGCCGTGCGCCGCGAAACCGAATACGTCGCTCGCCGCAATGCCCGCCACGACCGCGATCAACGGCACCGGCAGACGCGGCCAGAAGCGTTTGCAGAACAGGATCGTGGCGGCCACCAGCAGCGAAATCGCCAGCGTCGCGGGATGAATCTGCGCGGCTTCGCGCACGACCAGCAGCAACTGGTCGACGCTGCTCGCGGCATGTCCCGGCACGCCGAGCATGTCGCCGAGCATCGCAATGCCGACCTGCACGCCGACCCCGGCGAGAAAGCCGACCAGCACGGTACGCGAGAGGAAATCGGCGAGAAAGCCGAGCTTGAAGATGCGCGCGATGAGCAGCAGCGCCGCGGTCAGCAAGGCGACCATCGCCGCAAGCGCCGCGTATTCCGCGCTCGAAGCGGGCGCCATGGTCGAGAGGCGGCTCGCGAAAATGGTCGCGGTGGCGGAATCGGCGGCAACGACGAGATGCCGCGAGGCGCCGAAAAACGCAAATGCGAGGAGCGGCAGGAAAGCGGTGTAAAGCCCGGCGACGGCCGGCATGCCGGCGATGCGCGCATAGCCGAGCACCTGCGGAATATCCATCGACGCAAGCTGCACGCCGGCCAGCGCATCGCGCGCCGCCGCGGCGCGGCTCAACGGAAGAACGCCCTTCAGTACGCTCACGCGCACCGTCATTATTTTTTGCAGAAATTCTTGCATACGCGATACTGCCCCTAAACAAAGCTTATCGCGCATCGTGCCCTGAACCGGCACGCAAAGACAAGACCTGACGAATGATCGGGCAGGTGGCCGGGAAGCCGGAAACAGGAAAGCAGAACGAAAGAAAGCCAGCTTCCGCCGCTAGCGAAGCTGACGACAACCTAACCAGGAACGAAGCGCTTCACGGTTCTTCACGGCTCGCGCGCGAACCGAACCGGCCCGAAGATTTAACGTTTGAATTGCCCTGTCTGCGGGTCCACATGGCGTGCAAAACCGAACAACGCAGCGATGCAGAAAGGACAGGCGATCAGAAAGACGGCCAACATCACGGTCACCCCGTAACAACTTGTTACCGGAGAGTTTAAGGGTTTTGTCCGCGAATTAAATGAGGGAAAACCGCAAAGCACTGTTGCGCGGTATTACAACTGTCTTAAAGAGGCCGGTCGTGAGACCCGCTGAAAACACGGAGTCTCGTCACGAGGTCTTCCTCGAATCCGGCGCGGGCCCCACCGACGCACGCATCGTCACGCTGACCGGAAACTCGCGGAAAATCTCCCAGGTGGTGCGATAGCACGCGTTGATGAGCCAGCGCACCGCGTTGCGCGTCAACTCGGCGGTCGGAATATGCACCGACGTAAGCCCCGGCGCCGCATAAGGGGCCGAGTAATCGTCGTCGTAGCCAATCACGGAGATATCGTTCGGCACCGAAATGCCCGCCTCGTAAAAACGCGCGAGCACGCTCACCGCCATCGTGTCGTTTGCGCAGAACAGGCCCGTCACGCGCCGCTTCGTATCGAGCAGCTTCTGCGCGGCCGCATAACCGCCTTCGGGCGAGAAGTCCGATTCGATCAGCGTGACGTCCTCGCGCGCAATGCCGGCGCGCGCGAGTTCGGCGAAAAAGCCGTCGATCCGCATCACGTTGTCCGACGCGCTAGCCGGCCCGGCAATCACGCCGATCTCGCGATGGCCGAAATCGAGCAGCGTGCGCGCCGCGAGTTCGCCGCCGCGCCGGTGGTCCGCGCAGAACGACGCATCCGGCAACTGCTCGAACGCGCGATTGAGGAACACCATCTTCGGGTGCATCCGATGCAGCATGATGAGGTCTTCGTCATGCAGGTCGTGGCTGATCACGACCACGCCGTCGCAATCGCGGCCGATCAGAAAGCGCACCGCCTCGATCGCCTGCTCGCGCGGCGATCCCTCGCCGCAACCAGTCGCGACCACTACGTGGCGATGCACCGCGCGCAGTTCGGTATCGGTCTGCTTCAGGATCGTGCCGTAGTAGGAACCGAAAAACGTCGGCACGAAAATACCGATGATGCCGAGCTGCCGCGTCGCCATCGCCCGGCCGATCGACGACGGGCGGAAGTTCAGCGTCTCGATGGCCGCTTTCACGCGCGCGGCGGCTTCGGCTGAAACCGGTCCTTTGCCGGAAATGGCTCGTGAGGCGGTCGACATGCCCACGCCGGCCAGTTCCGCGACATCCTTGAGTGTAGCCACGCGGTTCTCCATCAAGCCTTGTTTCGACGAGCCGCCATGCGCGTTCGCGATGCGGCGTGAGAGAGGCGCGCCGCCCGCTTCGTCGAACAGCGGGACAGGCGCGGCGTCGAACGAAAACGCCACGGTATCGACTACCGCTAGCGGCGTTCTGGTCTGATCGATCGACGCGATCTGCTCGCCATGATAGGCGGGCAGAATGACGCGATGATTGCTCCGCGGCTCCATTGGTGAAATTTTTGTGCGCTCGGTGCTCATGGCCGGATATAGCGCATAGGGATCGCCGAGCGGCACAGGCGCGCTCGAGACCATCGTACGCACGAACACGACGGCCAGCGGCATCGGCCGCAATCGGGGTTTGTCGGGAGTTTGACTGGCGCGCGTCGGGAAGACACGCGAGACATGGGTAGCAAAAAGATGAGCGATGCGCGAAGACACCGCCTGTGTGCCAGGTAACGGCGCATTCCGCGCCGTTGGCAGTGAGCGTATTTCGTATTGCCGTGGCCGGACGCCGCTGCCCGAAAGAACAGTACGCGTCGTGTTGCGGCAGAACGCACTACCGCAACACGACATCCACAACCCGCGACGAACCTATCCAGCCAATGACGCGTGACCTTGCCCGATGGCCGCCATGTTCTTCTTGCGCTCCGTCAACCGGTTCGACACGCCGGTGACTCCGCGCACCGAGCGTGCCGCGTTGCCCGCGCGCGAGATCTGCCAGCTTTCGGGCACGGTCCCCGTGAGCGTGACGACACCGCGACGCGCCCTGATGCGAATCCCCGAATCGTCGAGATCCGGTACGCGCCTGAGGGCGCGGCGCACGTCGAGAATGATCGCGTCGTCCGACCTGCGTCCGGGCGGCGAGGCCGAGACCGTCATCATGTGCGCGGCCTCGCCGGCCGGCGCGCTCATGACCTCACCGGCATTCGCATAGCTCGCGCAACTTGCGATGAGCGCGACCAGCGCCGCGCCGATCATACTGCTCGTCCCGTTCGTGTTCATGCGGCTCCTCTCGGGTGTTTTCAGGTTGGCGGCGCAAAAACACACGCATCGCGCCGGCATGTTGTTTCAAAGTGCTTCGCACATCTTACGCAACTTTGTCGATGTGCAAATACACGTTTTGGTGAACAACCGTGACCGGCGGCAGCGCTGAAGCAAGCGGAAAAAACCGCGTGGAATGGCCGGGTTCGGCCGACGCTACTTCGAGATCTTCTCCAGTTCGAGCCCATTCGTACGCGGTCCCATCAAACCGATCGCGAGCATCACGATCAGCATCGCCCCGGCGATGAACACGAACACGCCCGTCGTGCCGAAGTAGCGCAACACCGCCGCGATCAGAAAGGCCGTGAAAATCGCGGAAAAACGGCTCCACGAATATACGAAGCCCACCGCGCGCGCCCGGATGCTGGTCGGAAACAGCTCCGACTGATACGCATGATAGCTGTACGAAATGATGTTGCCCGCAAGCGTCAGGCACACGCCGAGGCTCACGAGCAGCACCGCGCCCGATGCCTGGCTGAACCACAAGCCGCACACGATGTTCACGCCGGCCATCACGACGATCACGGTCTTGCGCTCGAAACGGTCGCCGATAAAGAGGCCGATCACGGGCCCGAGCGGCGCCGCCAGCGCGATCACGCTCGAATACATGAGACTCGTCGTGATCGTGATGCCCTGCTTGATCAGCAAGGTCGGCACCCAGTTTGCGAAGCCGTAGAAGCCGACCGTCTGGAAGATGTTGAAGATCGTCATCATCAGCGTGCGGCTGCGATACGGCGGCACCCACATATCGCGGAAGCTGCCGCGCGGCGCGACCGGCACCGGCGGCGCGGGCGGCGGCAACTCGCGGCCGTATTCGCGGCGCACGGCCGCTTCGAGCGCGCTCATCACGCGCTCCGCCTCGGCGAGGCGTCCCTGCTGCGCGAGCCAGCGCGGACTTTCCGGCAAGGCGCGGCGAATCCACCAGACGAACAGCGCGCCGTGCGCACCGATCAGCGCGACCCAGCGCCAGCCGTCGAGACCGAACAGCGTGCGCGGCACCAGCAGGAACGAGAGAAACGCGACCACCGGCACGGCCGTGAAGCCGACCGCCTGCTCGCAGGCGAATGCGCGGCCGCGAATCTGCTTGGGTACGAGTTCGGAGATGTATGTGCCGATCGTCACGAGTTCGACGCCGATGCCCACACCGGCCACGAAGCGCCAGAAATTGAGGCCCGTCGCGGTGTCCTGGAACGCCATCACGACATTGGCCACCATGTACCACAGCAGGGAATACGTGAACACGGCGCGGCGCCCGAAGCGATCCGCGAGAAAACCGCATGCGATCGTGCCGATAAACAGCCCGCTGAACAGCGCCGCGATAAAGCTCGCGACGCCGGTCGAGCCGAACAGGCCATGCGTGGTCGCGCTCAGGATTCCACTTTTGACGAGACCCGGCGCGACATAGCCGGAATACAGCAGATCGTAAAGCTCGAAGAAGAAGCCGAGGCTCAGCAGCACCACGAGCTTCCAGATCGAGCGCGTGGCGGGCAGCCGGTCGAGGCGCGCGGAAATGCTGCCGGCGTCGAGCGGCGCGGCATGGTTTGCGTCGTCCGCCTGAGGCGCGATGCGCTCGGCGGCGCTGCCGGCATGCGCCGCGTTGCCGTCGCTGCGCGCGACGGACCCCGCTTGATCGGGGGATGTCATGTTGTATGTCTCCAGGTGTTGCGACTGTCATGACGGCCGCCTGTCCGGCAAGACAACGGGGCTTGCCTAGACCGCTTTGGGACCGCTTCGCTGCCGGCCCTGCGTTCTGTCGCGCGTCGCACGCACCTCGATACGGCCTGGCCGGAGCCCGGCCTGCATTCTAGCCGTGCGCGCGCTTCAATTGTTCGAAGCTCGTGATTTTTCCGGCCAGCGCGCTGGCCGCAACCGTGTAGGGGCTCGCCAGCCACACCTCGCCCGGCCCCGAACGGCCCGGGAAATTGCGGTTGATCGCGCTGATCGTCACGTCGCCCGCATGCGCCGATTGTCCCGGCCCGCAGTTCGCGCACGAGCCGCAACCGGGCATCACAAGCGTCACGCCCGCGCGTTCGAACACCGGCAGATAGCCCTGTTCCTCGCAATACGCGCGTACCGCCATCGTGCCGAATTGCAGATAGAGCCGCGTGCCCTCAGGCACGCGCATGCCGTGCTGCACACCCCAACGTAGCACGTCGTGATAGAAATCGAAGTCCTCGCGCTTGCCCGCTGTGCACGAGCCGCCGTACGCGATATCGATTGCGACGTCCTCGCCCAGTTGCTGCGCAGGCACGCCGTTGCCTGGGTCGCCGGGACGCGCGAGCATCGGCTCGATGCGGCTCGCGTCGATACGGATCGTGTCGCGATAGGTCGCACCCGCGTCGCTTGTCATCCAGCTTTCCAGCACGAAATCGATGCCGCGGCGTTCTTTCAGGAACGCGACCGTGCGCTCGTCCGGCTCGACGATGCCGGTGAAGCCGCCCAGTTCCGCGACCATGTTGGTCAGCGTCGCGCGTTCGTCGATCGACATCGCGCGCACGGCCGCGCCGCCGTATTCGAACACGAGGCCGATCGCGCCGCCCGAGCGGATCGCATCCCTATGCAGCAGATGCAGCACGACGTCCTTGGCGGTCACGCCATCGTGCAAATGGCCGTCGATCTCGATGCGCAGCGTTTCCGGCACCTTGCAGCGCACGTAGCCCGTCACCCAGCTATTGGCGATTTCCGTCGCCCCCGCGCCGAACGCGAGGCAACCGAGCGCGCCCGAATGCGGCGTGTGCGAATCGGTACCGCACGCGACCTGCCCCGGCAACGCGTATTGCTCGGCCATCAGCGCATGACAGATGCCCTCGGAGCCGGGCGCGCCATCGAACCTGTCATCAAGCGAGCCGTGCGAGCGCACCGGATAGTCTCGCGAGAACGAGGTGTGCCCTGCCATCAGATTCGCGACGCCAGGCAACAGGCCATCGCGCACGTGCGGAATGCTTTGCGGCGCGAGCACGAGGTGATCCTGGAACGCGATGATGTGATCGGGCGCGTGGAGCGGCGCGGGCTTACCGAACGCACGATGCATCAGATGCGCGCACATGCCGGTGAAGTAGTCGTGGCTGAAGCGCCAGTCGGCCGCGATGAATACGCCGTCGCCGCGCCGGGCGCTGGCCGTGCCCGGATGCAGATGACGGTCGATGATTTTCTCGGCCAGCGTCTTCGGTTCGGCGCTTGTCTCTTCGCTTTCCTCATCGTTTGCCGCCCCGCTCGCGGCGCTGCTGCCGCGCTGGCCCGGCGCGGGCCAGTCCGCGAATCTGCTGTATGCGAGCAGACCACCGCTGCGAATGATCTGCTGCGTGAGCGCGTCGCGTCCCTTGAGAAATTCGTCGATCGCAATCGACTCGCCCGCGAGCAGCCGGTCGAGCACCGAGAAATCGGTCGTGGTCAGAATGCCGATGTTGTCGCAATTCTGCTGATAGATGCGCTCGAAGCTCTCCGCGACGATAAGCCGGATACCCGCCGACAACTCCGCGAGCGGACTCGACTCGCGCGACGAACCCTTGCCGTAGCGCTTGCCCGCCACGGTAACCTGGAAGCCGCCGTCCTTCACCGCGTTGCGGCCGATCGGCAGACGCTCGCCCGCCTTGAAGCCGACGTAGGGGTATTGGCCGAGGCGCTCGTCGTACGTGAGCATGACGGTGACGGGCGTGATCTCGTCGGTGGAGACGTTGTCGCGCAACGGGCCGGCGCTCGCGCGCGTGAAATTCCGGCCGGCAAGCTGCGCATCGATCACCGACGGATCTTGCGACAGGTACAACACGCGGCCGTCCAGACGAATCGTATCGTTCATGAATGCATTCTCCTTGCGCTCACTATACGGCGCGCAAGGTCGATGCCGAAGTGCCGGTGTAGCAACGCTGCCGTCTCGTTTCGCGAGGGCTCGGCGGCGTGCCGCCTCAGCGGGACGTATCCTGCTCGCGCCATGCCCTTTTCTGATCGAATAGCTTGCCGACCGCGATCCGGGCAGCCTTCCACCACGCAAACGGACGCGGGTCGGCGAGCATGCTCAGCGCCCGGGCGTAATCGAGCGTCAGACCTGGCGTCCAGGCCATCGTGACCGCACGTTTGCGGATCTGCGCCGCCACCCAGAGTTCCGGCGTGACGAGTACGCGAAGGAACGCGCCCCAGCCCGTGCGATCGCCGCGCAACCGGCCCACTGCCCCGTCCAGTGCCGCTTCGAGTGCGTACGAAACGCTGCTCGAACAATTCCGGTGGGTGAGGTTGTAATTGGTATCGCGCCGGTAGCTTTCCCAAAACGTTTGAAGTTTAGCCGCATCGTAATTTCGAATCCGCACGCGAACGGTCGAAGGACACCATGCCTTCGATTCGGTCGCATAGTCGGGCTGAAACAGGCCGGGGACGTCGTTCTCAGCGCTGGCCCGCAGGATACGGCCGAACTCGTCAGGTGAACGATCGATTTCGACACCGGGGTAGAGACTGATGTAGATACCTTCGGGCGATTCGAGTGCCGCGTGGCCGGTCGAGATCACGCCATTGGCGTCGACCGCGGCGATATAGCGGTCAATCACCGGATGACGCTGCGCCGGCGCCCGCGATGATCCTGAGGGGGTCCAGACATGAACCGTCAGGGCGCGCTCCTCATCCTCGGGCGGGCCATCCCACTCGGTGCGATCGAAAACGCGGCTGTCCGCGTTCGCATCGACATCGGGCAGTAGCGCGGAGCGCTGCGAACGACGCAGTGCGGGATTGCTGGCAAGGCGCCGCACACGGAATGCCAGCGAGATCATGTTCAATCCGCCGAAGAACAGGAACAGGCTCAAGGCATACGGCAAAGTGCCAACATAATGAGTCGGATAGGGCTGGTAGAAGAAAACGGCAATAAGAATTTCAACCACGCCCCACGAAAATGCGATCTTCCAGCGGCGATAGCGGACAACCCAGCCCGCTATGCATTGCAGAAGTCCATCGACGAGAAAGAGCGTGCCGAAGATCATCGACAGAATGAAATTTCCGTGATGATGCCCGGCAAAGATCAGTCCGGCCGCTCCTACGACGGCAAAGCCCTTGACGTACCGTAGCGCTCGCTGTCCGCCCACGCCGGTCCAGGCGACCGCGAGCGTTGCGAGCCCTTCCGCCAGAAACAGCCACGCGAAAAAGATAATCGGAAACTGGTGCACACCGAGAATCACGTCGATAAAGATGGCCAGGCCCGCAATGATCCAGATCGACCCGATCAGGAAAATCATGCGGGCACGTCTGCGCAGATACGCCACACCAAGAAGGAGTAGTACCAGCCTCACCATAGCTATTCCGTGCTCCTTTTCGATACAAGGTTCAACGCAAGCGTATAGCGCAGTCACGTTGGCCGACACTATTGTAGTGAACATAAAGGAATACGACTTTCGAAATATTCACTCAATATTCCAAAATGAATAGACATGGCTATCGGTCTGTCAGTGGATCGCCATATGCGAATCGCACGTCAAAACCCATCATTTTCATAGCGACGATTCCGACGAGATCTCCCCCGTGCCACCACTGCGCCGACGACCGCCTGACCAGGCCTGATCGCCGAGAAACGCGACCAATGCCGCCGCGCTCGCACTCAATTGCTCGCGTGCCCTGAAGATCATGATGAGATGGCGCTCGGCCCACGCATTGCTTAATGCCAGCAGCCGCACGTCGAGCGTATTCACGTAGAGCAGGCCGACCGGCTCCGGCACGACCGCAATGCCGAGACCCGCGTGGACCATCCGGCACAGCGCGTCGAGACTGCTCACGCGAATCCGCACGTCGAGTTGCCGGCTCGCATTCGCCGCCTGCTGCGTCAGCAGACGTGTCAACGCGCTTTCGCTGCGCAGGCCGACGAAGCTGTCGTGCAGCAGATCGTCGAACGCCACGCGCGACGCGCTCGCAAGCCGATGAGCGCCGGGCACCAGCACCGCGAGCCGATCCTGCCGATACGGTGCCTGCTCGAACGCTTCGCTGCCCGCGACCGGATTACAGATGCCGAAGTCCGCGCCGTGTTCGTCGACAATACGCAGGACGTCCGCGCTGTTTTCCTCTTCGAGTTCGATCGACACGTCGGGAAACGCGCGGCCGAATGCGGCAACGTCTTCGGGCAAAAACTGCACGATCGACGAAAGATTCGCCACCACGCGCACGCGCCCTTTCGCACCCGATGAAAAGCGCGACAACTCGGCGCTCATCTGTTCGATATTGCCGATGATCGCCAGCGCGTAGCGCAGCACGGTCTCGCCGACCGGCGTCACGGTAATGCCGCGCGATTGCCGTTGAATGACCGGCAGACCGATCACGGCCTCGATCTCCGCAATGCGCCTGCTCACCGCCGACGACGCGATGAATTCGCGCTCTGCCGCGCGCGCGATGTTGCGCTCCTGGCAGACGGCGACGAACAGGCGCAGCGAAGTGAGATCGAGTTTCTTGAGCAGGTTTTCCATGGGACGTGGCGCGGCTTTCGAGTGCCGCGAAGAAACGCTGGAATCGTGGCCCTTATCGTCTCATGGAGTGCGTCGTCGCGCCATGGCTGTCATAGCGCGTCGTGAAAGATGATGCCTATGGTATGCCGGTGTCCCGAACGCAGACGGCTCACACCATGACGCAAATTCACGCGATACAGGCCGCGCGCGCCTTGCACGGGCCGGCTGTTGACGGTGAACACCACTGCATCGCCCTGGGCGAGCGGCACGACTTCGGCACGCGACTGCATGCGCGGCCGCTGCTCCGTCATCACGAACTCCCCGCCGGTAAAGTCGCGCCCCGGTTCCGACAAGAGGATCGCAACCTGCAGCGGAAACACGTGTTCGCCGTATAGGTCCTGATGCAGGCAGTTGTAATCGCCCTCGCCGTATTGCAGGATCAGCGGCGTCGGACGCACCTGGCCCGCGTCATGGCAACGTCGAATGAAATCGGCGTGCTGCGGCGGATAACGCACGTCGATACCCATCGCCTGGTTCCAGCGGTTCGCGACCGGCACGAGATGCGGATAGATCGCGCCGCGCAATTCGCCGATGATGTGCGGCAGCGGATAGGCGAAGTACTTGTATTCGCCGCGGCCAAAACCATGACGGCCCATCACGATACGGCTACGATAAAGACCGTCGCGCGAATAAAGCGCCGCGAGCGCATCGCACTCGTGCGCCGTGACGAGTTGCGGCACGGCCGCGCAGCCGTATTGATCGAGGTCCAGCTCGATCCGGCGCCAGTCGAGTGTGTCGACGCGCCGGTCGATGGTGGGCGCGGATGCGGTGGCGAGAAGCGCCGTGGGGTGTGAAGTCGTCATCGAGGTGGCGTGAAGGGAATCGATAACGTCAGTGTACGAGTACGACTGCACGAAAACACTCCGGGTCTTGCGCTCATATTCGGCGGCCCTGCACGCGCCGACGATTCACGCTACGCTGTCGGAATTCGCCGCGCCCGCATTCCGCGAACTTCACGGCACTTCTTCCCTTCAAGGACCGCAATGAAACAGCAGCTCACCATCGATTTCGTCTCCGATATCGCCTGCCCGTGGTGCGCGATCGGCCTGTCGTCGCTGCAGCTTGCGCTCGCGCGTCTGCAGGACAGCGTCGACGCGCGAATCGCCGTGCATCCGTTCGAACTGAATCCGCAGATGGGACCTGACGGCGAAGACATCGTCGAATATCTCGGCAAAAAATATGGGCGCACGCCCGCGCAGATCGCCGAAACGCAGGCGATGATCCGCGAACGCGGCGCGAGCGTCGGCTTCGATTTCGGTCCGCGCACACGCACTTACAACACGTTCGATGCGCACCGTCTGCTGCATTGGGCCGGCATCCGGGGCGAGCAGTTGCCGCTCAAGCTCGCGCTGCTGCGCGCCTATCATGCCGACGGCAAGAACCCCGGCAACCGTGACGTGCTGATCGAAGCAGCGCGGTCGGTGGGACTCGATGCCGAAGAAGCGCGCGAAGTTCTGACGAGCGGCGCGTATGCCGACGAGGTGCGCGAAGAAGAGAAGAACAATCAGCAGATGGGCATTCAATCGGTACCATCGATCATCTTCAACGGTCGCTATCTGGTGACGGGCGGGCAGCCGGTGGAGCAGTTCGTGCAGGTGATCGAGGAGATCGTCGCGAAGGGCGAGGCGTCATTGAGCTGACGGCATACGCTGAAAACCAGACGATCCCGGCTGCCATCGACAACGCAGCCGACAGCAACAGGCCGCCGCGCATGCCGTCGGCAATCGAATGCTGTAGCGCGAGCATGCTCCCCGAAATGGCGACGCCGAGCACCGCGCCCGTTTGACGCGCGGCATTGAGCACCGCCGCCGCGATACCGGAGCGATCGATCTCGACCGATGCCATGAGGGTCGCCGTGGTGGCGGGGGTAATCAGGCTCGCGGCAAGACCGATCGCGGGCAAGGCCGACGCGAATGGCGCATCGGAAAAGCAGGAGACGATCGCCCACAAACCGGTAAAGCCAAGCGCCGTGAGCATGCACGCACCGGCTACGAGACGCCTCGGTCCCAGCCAGGCCACGGCGCGTTTCGACACGAGGCTGCCGATCGGCACGACGATCGTGAGCGGCAGGAAGGCCAGCCCCGTCCGCATCGGCGAGTAGTCGAGCTGATGCTGGAAGTACAGGCTGAGGTCGAATATCAGGCCATAGAACGTAAAAGCCGAAACCACGGAAACGAAAATCGCGCAGGAAAAGCCCGCATGGCGAAACAGGCCAAAAGGCAAAACCGGCTGCGCACTCTTCATTTCAATTGCGACGAACATGCAGCCCGCGAGCAGTGTTGCCGCGATGCCCACGACAATGGGCGGCGCGGACCATCCCTCTGCGGGCAAACGGATGACCGTGATGTTGAGCAGCGCGAGCGTCACGATTGCGGCGATCTGCCCGGCGATATCGAAACGATGCGCGGCACCGCCCGGCTCTCTCGCCGGCATCGCCACCCTGAACGCCAACGCGATGCCGGCAAGGCACACGGGAACGTTCAGCAAAAAAATGCTGCGCCAGCCGACCAGTCCGATCACCACACCGCCGATCAGTGGCCCTGCCGCCATCGCGAGGCCCCCGAGTCCGGCCCATACGCCGAATGCGGCCGCGCGCTCGCGAGGATGCGGGCACGCGCGATTGATGAGTGCAAGCGAAGCGGGCACCAGCAGTGCTGCCCCGACACCTTGCACAATGCGCGCACCGATCAGCATTGCAAGGCCGGACGCCGCGCCGCACAACGCCGAAGCCACGGTAAAAATCGCGAGACCGGCAATATACACGTTGCGCTCGCCGAGCCGGTCGCCGAGCGTGCCGCCCGACAACAGCAGACTCGCGAAGGTCAGCGTATAAGCATTGACGACCCATTGCAGCCCGCTCATGCCGGTCGCAAGACTCGCCGATATCGGCGCCAATGCGACGTTCACGATCGACGTATCGAGGATCACGACGACATAGCTGAGGCTCGTTGCAAGCAGCACGGTCCGTTGCCGTATTCGAGCGTTCATCGGGCGAGTCCCCCTTGAAAACATGGCTGGTATCGCTTCAGTATCGGGGATCGAGGGGCCGCGATGCTTCGATGCGCGTCGAAGTATCCGGGCACGAGTTTGGGCTACGCTATCGGTCAATGCTCAGGAGACGAAGATGGACGTTCAACCGAAAATCGCGGCGACGGCGTTCCTGATCGCCGATGCGGCCCGCGCGGCCATGCTGATGACACTGGCCGATGGCCGCGCGCTGCCCGCCGGCGAGCTGGCCTACGCGGCCGGCGTCACGGCGCAAACCGCGAGCAGCCACCTCGCCAGGCTGCTGGACGGTGGCCTCATCACGGTCGAAAAAGAGGGACGCCACCGCTACTATCGACTCGCGGATACGCAGGTGGCGTCGCTACTCGAAAACCTCGCGGCAATCGGCGCCACAGCAACGGCGCGCCGCAAACCGCGTGGCCGCGATGCGCGGCAATTGCGTTTCGCGCGATGCTGTTACGACCATCTTGCCGGTCAGGTCGGCGTGGCGATCACGCAGCAGTTGATGCAGCGCGATCTTCTCGCGCCCGGCGAAGACAAGCGTTTGGAAGTTACGCAAGCCGGCGCGCGGTGGTTCGGTGAACTCGGTATCGACGTCGCAGCACTGCGACCGGGCAAGCACGGCATCGCACGCCAATGCCTCGACTGGACCGAGCGGCAACACCATCTCGCCGGCCCGCTCGGCGTCAGGTTCATGTCGATGCTGTGCGAGAACGGCTGGTTGCGGCGCGCGTCTTCATCGCGGGCGGTGCAGGTTACACCGCTGGGCCGGACGGCGCTGTATGAGAAATTGGGCGTAACAGTGGATGACCTGGGCGAAGATACGGACGATCAGAGGAAGTAAGTTTGCGTGGCATGCGGCTGCGGGCTGCCGGCGCGAGGTGCATGCGGCATCCCCCACCGCATGCGCCCTACCCGCTCTTACAGATAGCTGCAAACGTAGTCGAGCGTTTCGATCACCTCGATATCGAAACGGCTCTTGCCCGGCACCGAAAACGATTCGCCCTCGCCATAGGCCTTCCATTCGTCGCTGCCGTCGAGGCGAATACGGCATTTGCCTGCTTGCACTTCCATGAGTTCCGGCGCGTCGGTGCCGAAGTTCAGCGTGCAGGGCAGGATCACGCCGAGCGTCTTGCGCGTGCCGTCGGCAAACAGAACCGTGTGCGAAACGCACTTGCCGTCGAAATAGACGTTGGCTCGTTTGACAACGGAAACCTGATCGAATTGTGTTGCAGCCGTCATGGCGGTCTTCCTCTGGATCATCGTGAATGGATGCGCGGCCCCCGGGCGGCCAGCGCGCGCGACATCCGTGCAGGCCGCTCGCGCGGCGTTCGAATGCGGGCGCGAGTCCGCCATCATACATGGCTATTCACGGCGATTGGCAGCGTTCGGCGGCGGTAATCGCCGGTGTACCTGGCAACCGGACAAGTGTCGTCAAACGACATTGCCGCAAGAAAGGCTGCGATCTTCGAGGTCGAATGTCCGGCGCGCTATTCGGAAGTCGAGATTGCCGGACTGCGCGGCCATGGCGGAGTAAGGGTGTCCGCATAGGTCATCAGCGAAATGCGCGCACCGCTCGCGACTATATCGCACGTCCTGTCTTGTCTCATTGCGTGCCCCGGCAGGCAGAAAGAACATTGATCCCCTGCTGGCGTTATACCGTAGCAGGACGTGAAAAGCATCCCCGGGGTTTCTCCCGATCCGCTCTTTCCCACGGCGACACAGCTTATTGCGCACGCATGAGAATTTAACAATTCACTCGGTATTGATTGAAGAAAATCCTGTCTGCGTATCCAATCCTTAATTAAAATTTCTCAAATCTGTATTACACTCGACCGGACTTTTTTTCCATAGTGCGGCTTGTATCGGGGTATAGCCGGAAAGAAGCGTGGAAAGAACATAACCGCACAGGCCAATGCGGTTTGCAGGGTCGGATTTTTCATGGGTGAAAAATCCCAGCGAGGTTGCCAATAATCGCTATACGCGCTATCACAAAAGCCATCGACTTATGCAAAGCACCTACAACCTGTGGCTCGTCGCCATTTCCTTACTCATTGCGACGCTCGCCTCTTACACCGCACTCGATCTCGCCGATCGCATTTCGCTGCTCGCCTATGCGAGAAGACGCCAGATATGGCTCGCCGGCGGCGCGTTGGCAATGGGTGCCGGAATCTGGTCGATGCATTTCATCGGCATGCTTTCTTTCTCGCTCAGCATTCCGATTGGCTACGATTTCAGAATAACGATCTACTCGTTCGCCATCGCGGTACTGGTGTCGTGGTTCGCATTGCAGACCGTCACGCGCAAACGCCTCGGCATATTCCGCCTGTTCGCGGGCGGTGTGCTCATGGGTTTAGGCATCGCCAGCATGCATTACGTCGGCATGGCCGCGATGTTGATGTCTCCCGCGATTCACTACGACCCCGTTCTTTTCATCGCGTCGATCGCGATTGCGATTGCCGCGTCCACAGTAGCGCTCTGGAGCGCCTATACGCTGCGCACTGCGGAGCGGCGGCACGTAACGGCCAAACGCATCGGCACGGCACTGGTCATGGGCGTGGCGATTGCCGGCATGCACTACACCGGCATGGCCGCGGCGGATTTCGCCGTCGGCTCGATCTGCGGCGCGGCGGGCGGCGTCAGGCCCGAATGGCTCGTAACCGCGGTCACACTGGCGGCAATCGTGATTCTCGCCGTCACGCTGATAGTTTTTCACCTCGACGCGCGCGCCAAGTTTCTCGACGATTCGGTTGCGCAACTCGACGATCACGTCGAACGCATTCGAGGCACGACGCGCTAATGAGCGGTTGCCGCCATGCAGCGTTTAAACCGCTTCCGGCACCCGGCGCGTTTTCAGGAATGCTTCGAGTGTTTCGCCGCGCATGCTCGCGTACATGCCGAGGTTCGTGATCTTCACGACACGCGCGAACTTCTCCAGCACGAAGAAGCACACGCCATAGCGAATCAGGCCGATCCAGTCCGTGTTGTCGGCGAGCGCGCGCTCTTGCGGCGTCAGAGCCGCCGCATCGTAAGCGGCCGCGCGGTTTTCGAGCCACAGCGCACGCGCGGGCGCCTCGCGCATCTGCCAGAAGAAACGGTTCAGACGCATCGCCTTCATGCTCTGGCGAATGTCGAACGGATACGTGCCGGTCAATGCTTCGACACCGATCAGTTGCGGATTCATTGCCCCACCTCTTCTTCATAAATCGTCACGGCCATTGCGGTACTGGTGGCAAGATAGTAGTTGCGATGCAGTTCGCGGACCTTCGAACCGAGCGCGCCGCGCATCGCGAGCCACATGATCGTCTCGACGCTTTCCGCGCCGCCAAGACGCACGTAGTCGACGTGCTTCATCGCGGCAAGACGCTCGGGATCGCTGACGATCAGGTCGAGAAATTCCATGTCCCATTCGGTGTTGTTAAAGCCGCTGCGCTCGCCGTGTACCTGGTGAGACAGGCCGCCCGTGCCGACCACCACGACCTTGAGGTCCTGCTCGAACGATTCGATCGCGCGACGCAGCGCCTGGCCGAGCCGGTAGCAACGATTCGCGGTCGGCAACGGATATTGCAGCACGTTCACTTCGAACGGCACCAGCGAGAGCGGCCAGCCGCCTTGATGCGGCAACATCAGCGAGAGCGGCGAATTGCAGCCATGATCGAGCGGGCGGTCCTGGAAGATCGTCAGATCGAATTCGTCGTTGACCATCTGCTCGGCGATATGAATCGCGAGATCGGGATGGCCCGCGATATCCGGCAAGGGACGCTTGCCCGCGCCTTCATCCGCGAATTCGTGATTGGCCGACACGCCCAGTGCGAAAGTCGGATAGCAGTCGAAGAAGAAGCTGTTGGCGTGATCGTTGTAGAACATCACCATCACGTCGGGCTTGCGCTCGTCGAGCCATTGCGCCACCGGCTCATAACCTTTGAAAAGCGGCGCCCACGCCGGGTCGTTCTGCTTGCCCTTGTCGTACGCCAGGCCGATTGTCGGCACGTGCGACGTGCCGATGCCACCAATGATCCTTGCCATATTCGCTCTCTTCCGTCACTTCGTGCCGCGTGTCGATCGGATAGGTCGCCGTCTGTATCGCCCGTCTGCACCGCAATACCCAACGCGACCGTCTTGGGATACAAAGATAGGAATTGTGCCGCGAGACAGGAAGTACGGGTAAACCTCATTCTGCGCCGGAATCATGGCCCGAAACCGTGCAAATGCGTGCCGGGCAAACCGGCGGACATCGCCGCAAGCCGCGCCGCGCATGGCTTCGCCGGTATTCCAAGGCCACGCTGAGAACTTCGTATTTCTCCCTCATGGCGCCGCATGCGATAAATAAAACAGATGCTCGGGAAAAGAACTCGCAAAGCACTTTTTAAAGCTTGGTGCGGTGTGATACGCGTGGCTATACTTCGGAGCTTCCGACGAGTCAGACACCCATGAACGAGACGACCCAGCCAGCGATTGTCCAGACGTTACGCGGGAAGATATTCCCGGGCGAAGCATCGCCGGGTCGGCGTCTCGCGGAAGCACGGCTCGCGCAGCGGCTCGGTATATCGCGCACGCCGCTGCATCATGTGCGGACGATCTGATGACGGGCGCGGCATGACGAACGACAACGCATCGACGGAACACGGCCCCGCTTCGGCCAAAGCGCCGTTGCCGGCGGGCGGCAAAGACCTGCTCAATCTCGCGCAGTTGCGCGCCTTCAGACTCGTCGCCGAAATGGGCAGCGCAACGCGCGCGGCGGCCGCGTTGTTTCGCGCTCAGTCCGCGGTCACGCGTTCCGTGCAGGAACTCGAATCGGCACTCGGCGAACCGCTTTTCGATCGCGGCCCATCGGGCATGCTGCCGACGCCGGTCGGCCGCGCGGTGCTGCATCGCTGCGAGCGCATCTTCGCCGAACTGGAAGAACTCGCGCAATGGTGTGCCGCGCGTCAGACGCGCCGCCGGCCCGTTGCGGAAGGCGCGCTGCCCGCTTATCTGCTCAACACGCGGCGCCTGCAACTGCTGGTGGCGCTCGCGCGGCACCGGCATATGCCGAGTGCCGCGAAAACGTTCGGCATCAGTCAACCCGCGGTAAGCACTGCGATTCGCGTGCTCGAAAGCGGTTCGGGTCTGAGTCTTTTTCATCGCAGCCCGCGCGGCATTCTGCTCACGACCGAAGGCGAAACGTTTCTGCTGCACGTGCGGCGCGCACTGAACGAATTGCGCCACGTGCCCGACGATATCGCCGCGTTGCACGGCAAGATTCAGGGTGCGGTGACGGTCGGTGCGTTGCCGCTCGGACGCACGCTGATTCTTCCCAAGGCGATTGCGCGCATGTCCTCGGAAAATCCGGGCGTGCGCGTCGTGACCGACGAAAGCTCGTACGAGACATTGGTGGCCGGTCTGCGCGCGGGCGACATCGACTTTATTCTCGGCGCGCTGCGCGACAACGATGCGACGAGCGGCCTGAAAAACGAGCGGTTGATGTCGGACGACATGGTGATACTGGTGCGGCGAGATCATCCGCTCACCCAGGCGCGCAACCTGACCATCATGGACTTGCGCGACGCGCAGTGGATTCTGCCGCGCAGCAACGCACCCGCGCGCGCATTGTTCGAAACGCAATTCAAGCGCCTGAAAGTCAAGCCGCCGCTACCGACAGTCGAGACCGCCGACTTTGCGGTAATTCGCGGGCTACTGCTCGGCACCGACATGGCCGCGGCACTCTCGGCGCAGCAACTGCATCACGAGATTCAATCAGGACAACTCGTGGCACTCGACGTGCCGCTGTACAACACGCGGCGCAATATCGGCCTGACGCTGCGCGCGGCGGGTACGCCCTCGCCGGCCGCGCGTGCGTTGATCGATGCAATCCGCCTGTCGGTGGTCGACGTGACGCGCACGGTCAGTATCGGTGCGAACTAGCGGTGCGATTTTCAGCCCCTGGACTCTCGCCCCCTGTCCGGCAGGCTATCGAAAAACGCGCGCCAATCGAACAGAGTCGGCAACGTTCCGTATTCGATACCATCCGCTTCTCCGAAGCCGATGAATGCAACGTACTTGAGTTCGTTCATTGCCCCCTTTGTCTCCCAGGTTGCTTTCCAGGCCACGCAAAGTTCTCTCAATGTTTTTGTAAGCCAGAAATCATTGTGGAAGTAAAAAGCAAATGGCAAACTCAGTAAAAATAAAGCACAACCGCATCACGCAAGGCGGCAATTCCCCGACAATATAGGGCACGCCGGCCTCGCCTGGCCAGGCCGTGCCTCAACGACGCCCGGAGAAAATACAATGAATAAACGCGAATTCCTGACCCGCACAGCAGTACTAGGTGCGGCAGCCACGCCCGCATTCGGCGCACAGCGCGAATACAGCGCTCGCTGCGCCCCCTCGCCAGTTATCCTGACGATATCCGGTTCGATCAAACGCAGCAATCGCGGCGCACTCGACCCGTCATTCGATCAGTTGCTGGCCAAGCATCAGATCAGGTTTTCGGAAGCCTATGGCATCGATCTGCCTTTGCTCGCCAGCATGAAGCAAGTGACGATTCGCCCCACCATCGAATACGATTCGCATCAGCATACGTTTAGCGGCCCATTGCTCACCGAGGTACTCGCTCACGTCGGCGCGCCCGATGCCGGCAGCACGCAAATCGTGATGCACGCGGTCGACGGTTACGCCGTGATGACGACACTCGACACGGTGCGTGCGTATCGCTTCATTCTCGCGACGCAGATGGACGGCAAGCCGCTGCCGCTCGGTGGCCTGGGACCGCTATGGGCGATCTTCGACGCGGACCATCTTCCCGAACTGGCCACCAAACCGCTCAAGGACCGCTTCGAGTTGTCGCCGTGGGGGCTTTATCACATCCAGGTGACGCAGGCATAAAGACGGCCTACGGTGCAGCCTGAAAGGAATCAGCGCGCTTCCTCGCGAAGCGCGGCACCGAATCGTTCGACACACGCCTGCCGCACGCGCTCGACCGATACCGCCCAATCCTCTCCGGGCGCCCGGCGAAACAGACGCAACGATTGGGGGTACCACGGCGAATCGTCGCGCTCGTGCATCCAGCGCCAGTCGACATCGCGTTCCGGCAGCATCACCCAGCACGGCTTGCCGAGCGAGGCGACCAGATGCGCGATCGACGTATCGACGCAAATCACGAGATCGAGCTGCGCGACGATCGCCGCGCTGTCCGCGAAATCCTTCACGTCAGCGCCAAGGTCGAGCAGCGGTTGAGCCGCCGGTGGATGGCGCGCTTCGTCTTCTCCCTGCCCTTTCTGCAGACTCACGAAACGCAGGCCCGGTACGCTCCAGAGCGGCGCGAGCGTGGCGAGCGACGGAATCGAGCGATTCGCGTCATTGTGATGCTTCGCGTTGCCTTTCCAGACGAGACCGATCCTGGGCCCCGGCGGCAGTGCGTCCAATGCGGAACGCCATGACTCGACAAGCGCTGGATCGGTCCTGAATCGTAGCGGCGCGGGAATCGTCTCGACAGTCGTGCGGAAATGCAGCGGCGCGCTCAGAAGACTGGTCCAGCAGTCGTAGCCCGATATTTGCGCGAGTGCGCTGCTGTGATCGAACACGGCATCGATACCATCGACATCCGCCATCAGCCGATGCAGCGCCGGCACGCACGCAAACGCGATATGCGCGGCCCCTTGCGCTTTCAGCAACGAAAAATAGCGGCTGAATTGCAGCACGTCGCCAAGACCGTCCTCCTGCCAAACCAGCACCGACTTGCCCGCCAGCGTGTCGCCCGTCCATTGCGGACACCTGAGCATCTCGCGCGTCTTGCGGTGAATGAAACCGGGCTGCTCATAACGGTCCTCGTAGAGTGGCCAGGCTTCGTCGAAGCGGCCCATGCCGAGCAGCACCACGGCAAGACCGAAACGCGCTTCGCTATAACAGGCCTGCAAGGCCAGCGCCGCGCGATACTCGCTCTCGGCCTCGGAGAACCGTCTCAGCTGCGCGAGTGCAGCCGCGAGATTCGCATGCGCCGGCGCCAGTTGTGGAGATAGAGCGAGCGCGCGCCGGAATACCTCGATTGCCTCGGCGAAACGTTCCCGCACGCGCAGCACGCAACCGAGGTTGTTATGCGCATGCACGAGGTCCGGTTGCCAGCGAATCGCGTCACGATAGGCCTGTTCGGCCTGCTCGAAACGCTCCTGCCTGAACAGCGCAATGCCGAGGTTGTAATGCGCCTCCGCATAGTTCTCGCGATGAGCAATCGCTGCGCGATAAGCCTCTTCCGCTGCAGGTACTCGCTCGAGGTCGACCAGTACCGAGCCGAGATTCAGATGCGCCTCCGCGTAATCGGGCCGGATAGCGAGTGCAAGCCGGCAAGCCAGCTCGGCCTCCGCGAGCCGTTGCGTTGCCTTCAGCACGCCCCCCAGGTTGTTGAGCGCTTCCGGATACTGCGGCCTGAGCGTCAGCGCCTCGCGATACGCCGCGTCTGCCTCCGCGAGACGCCCGAGTTCCAGCAGCACGTTGCCGAGGTTGTTGTGCAATTCCGCATGACCGCGCAGTCCGCACAGCGCATGCCGATAAGCCACTTCGGCTTCATGCGGGCGGCGCAGTTCGCTCAGCACGATACCGAGGCCGTAATGTGCTTCGGCGTGATCGGGGCGAATCGTCAATGCCTTGCGATACGACGCCTGCGCTTCGTCCCTGTACCCGAGCCCGTGCAGCACGCTGCCCAGTTGACAATGCGCATCCGCGTCGAGCGGACACCGCGCCACTAGTTGCAGATACATCGCTTTCGCGGCGGAGAGGCGACCGAGCGATCGGAGCAGCGCGCCGAGACTCGCATACACGGCGACGTAATCGGGCTTCAGATGCAAACATTGGCGCCAGTAGTTCTCCGCGTCCGCGACCTGGCCCGACATGAACGAACACGCGCCGGCAATGTTCAGCACATCGGCACGCCGATCATTCGGCAAGCTCGCATCGTCGAGCAGCGGCAAGACGAGCCGCGAGGCGTCGGCGTACTGTCCGGCCGAGCACGACGAAGCGGCGCGCTGGATGATGTCGGCGAGGGAAGGGGCAAGCGTCGGCATGGACGTCATGAGTCGTGGCGATAAATATTGCGCTGTTTCCGCGGGATGTCGGCAATGCGATCCGACAGATTAAGTGATTCGCCACTGTTCCAGCGCGTCGAAATGAATGGCCTTTTGCCGTCTAATCCGCTGCTATACCTGTCATCACGAAAGAAAAGATCGCGCGGCGATGATAGAATCGGCGCGGTCTTTTTCCCGATCATCATGACTTCACGCTCCCGTCACCGCATGACCGCATGGCTTGGCCTCGTCGCCATGTGGCTTGTCGTGTTCGCGCCGCTCGTGAGTCAATTGGTCGCATCGGGCCGCGCGGACGAGCCTGTTGCCGCGCTCTGTTCCGCGCTGCATCCGTCCGGCGCGAGCGATGCGGGCAATGCGCTCGTGGCTCAAACGAGTCCCGCGCCCGTGCATTTGAGCCACGACGATGCATTCGGCGCCTGCGGCTACTGTCATCTGCTTGAACATCACGTGGCGATGCCGACGGTTGCCGTCGCCGAACTTCCGGCCGCCCTGCCGCTTGCCGGCACCGCGCCGCCCACGCTGTCCATCCGCTTCATACCGCTTGGCGCGTTCCCGTCGGGACGCCCACGAGCCCCGCCTGTCGTTTCCTGATCGCTGCCGATTCTGATCGCGCGTTCGTCGCCTACGCCGACGACGCCCGCGCTCGCCTGTTCAATGCATCGAGGAAACGTTCATGTTCGACTTCGCCCTGCGAAGGCTGCCCCTTTGCGTCCGCCGCGACGCGGGCTTTGCTTCTTCCGCTTATCGCGCGGTTCATCGCGCCGCTTGCCGGTCCGCTCGCGGGGCGAGTCATGGGCCAGCTTGTTGGCCTGCTTATTCGTCCGCTTGTTGGTCCACTTGTCGGTCCGCTTATTGGCCGATCCTCGCTTCGGCACTCGTGCCGGCCCTCGTCGCCTCGCCCGCGCAAGCGGACGACGCCAAACCGGACGCGACGCTGCCCACGGTCAGCGTCAGCGCCAGTACGAGCGCCGCACCGCGCGCCGTCGATCCCAATCTGCCCGCTTCCGTCGAAACCGTCACGCGCAATCAGTTCGCCAACTGGAACGTCGCCAATACCGAAGACGTGCTCAAGTACATGCCGAATCTGGCCGTGCGCAAGCGCTTTATCGGCGACCTGAATTCGATCATCGCGGTGCGCGGCACGAGCAATACGCAAAGTGCGCGCGGCCTCGTCTATGCAGACGGTTTGATGCTGAGCAATCTGCTCGGCAATAGCTATTCGTTTCCGCCGCGCTGGTCGATGGTGTTTCCCGACGAGATCCAGCAGGTCGACGTGATCTACGGGCCGTTTTCCGCGCTCTATCCGGGCAATTCGCTGGGCGCGACCGTGCTCATCAGCACGCGCATGCCGAAGCAGTTCGAGGCCGATGCGGACGTCAAGGCGTTTACACAGCACTTCAGCCTGTACGGCGTCAACCAGAATTTCAACGGCACGGAAGCGAGCGCGTCGATCGGCGACCGCATCGGCAAGTTCTCGTATCTGCTCGGCGTGAATCATCTCGAGAACACGAGCCAGCCGCTGCAATTCGCGACGCTCGTGCAATCGGGCACACCCGCGAAAGCGGGCGATACGCCCGTCACCGGCGCGTACTTCTACAACAACCAGACCAATACGCCGACGGCCGTACTCGGCGTCAACGGCGAGGGCATCGAGCACACGGTGCAGGACCAGTTCAAGCTGAAGATGCAGTACGACTTCACGCCGACGCTGCAAGGCGGCTTCACGCTCGGCTACTGGCATCAGACCTACGACAGCCAGACCTCGACCTTCCTGCGCGACGCGAACGGTAATCCTGTGTACAGCGGCAACGTGTCGATCAACGGCTATCACTACACGATTCCCGCGGCCGCCTTTGCACCGAGTCTCGGTCACAGCGAAAACTGGCTATACGGTCTGTCGCTGAAAACCCGCAACGCAGCCGGCTGGAATGGCGAAGCGATCGCCTCGTATTACGACATCGGCAATAGCGTGGCGCGCACGGCGAATGCCGGCGGCCCCGGCAATGGTCCCGGCACGGTACTGTTCGGCGACGGCACGGGCTGGAAAACACTCGATCTGCGCGGCACGTACACACCGTTCACGAACGAGGCGGGACTCGGCAATCACGCGCTGAGTTTCGGCTATCACTACGACAACTACTTTCTCGACAACCAGAGCTACAACACGCTGAACTGGCGCGACGGCAACGCGGCGTCATTCGCCAATGCCTTCACGGGCAAAACGCAGACGCAGGCGCTCTACGCGCAGGACGCATGGCGTTTTCTGCCGCGCTGGAAGCTCGTCTACGGCGTGCGCTATGAAGACTGGCAAGCCTACGACGGCACGCAATCGCTGCCGGGCCAGACCGTTTCGTACGGCGAGGCGAGCCAGCGCCACTTCTCGCCGAAAGCGTCGCTGTCGTTCGACCTCAGCGACGATCTGACCTTGCGCGCCTCGATTGGCCGCGCGTACCGTTTCCCGACGGTCAGCGAACTGTTCCAGGGGCAAATCAACGGCTTCGCGATCGTCAACAACAATCCGAATCTCCAGCCCGAGGACGATCTTTCCAAAGAACTGAGTGCCGAATGGGCGCACTGGAATGGCCTATTCCGCTTCTCGCTGTTTCAGGACGACGTGAAGAACACGATCTTCAGTCAGACCGACACCACCGTGATTCCCAACGTGACGAACTTCCAGAACATCGGCAAGGTGCGCTCACGCGGCGTCGAAACGAGCTATTCCGGCGAGGACGTGCTGGTGCACGGCCTCGATCTGCTCGCCAGCGTCGCCTATACGCAGTCGAAGATCATCGCCAATGCGCAGAACCCGGCTACCGTCGGCAAGTACTTTTATCGCATTCCGTTATGGCGCGCGGATATTGCCGCGACCTATCACTTCGATGCCCGCGCAGCGCTCACGCTCGCCGCGCGCTATTCGGGACGCCAGTACAACACGCTCACGAATACCGACACGAATCCCGACGTATTCGGCGGCACCAGCACGTACACAGTCGCGGATGCGAAGTTCACCTTCAAGCCGACCCGGCTCAGCGAAATCGGTGTGGGCGTCGACAACATCTTCGATGCGCGCTACTTCGTCTATCACCCGTATCCGGGCCGCACGTTCTATGTGGAAGCGAAGCTGCGCCTGTAGGCGGCACGCGAACCGATCGATCCAACTTATCCGACGAGGATTTCATGTCCACAACTCATGCCGCTGAACACGAGCGCGTTGCCCGCGATTCGACCGCGGACCCGAGCGCCGGTGCGAACACCGGTTCCACGTATTCGGGGTACCGAACGCTATGGCGCTGGCACTTTTACGCCGGCCTCTTCGTGATGCCCTTTCTGCTCGTGCTGGCCGTCACCGGCACGCTGTATTGCTTCCAGCCGCAGATCGAGCCGCTGCTGTATCGGCACCGCCTGATCGTCGCACCGCAAGCGGTACCGAGGCTGCCCCCCAACGTACTGTTGGCGAAAGCGCGCGCGGCCATGCCGGCCGATGCCGTCGCGACGACCGCGGTTATCACAAGCGACGCGCAACGCAGCGCCGAATTCGTTTTCCGTCTCGCGGACCGCACGCAACAGAGCGTCTATCTGAATCCGTATAACGGCGAGGCATTGGGCACACTGAGCGTCGAGCGCCGTTTCATGCAGGTCGATCGCATGCTGCATCGCAAGCTGCTACTCGGCAAACCCGGCGAATTGCTGATGGAACTGGTCGCATGCTGGACGCTCGTGATGATCGGCACCGGCGTCGCGCTCTGGTGGCCGCGCGCCGGAACCACCGTGTGCGCCGCACTGGCACCGCGCCTGTCGCTGTCAGGACGCCCGCTCTGGAAAAGCATCCACGCGACACTCGGCATCTGGCTCGCTCTCGGCGCGCTCGCCTTCGTGCTGACGGGTCTGCCGTGGACCGGCTCGTGGGGCAAGCAGTTCAAGGCGTTCGCGACTGCCGCGCAGCTCGGCGCGCCGCCGGGCGCATGGAAAGGTCTGGCGCTGCGCTCCGCATTGCCGGGTACGCACGCAGACCACGCAGAGGCAAAGGATGCGCACGGCGCCCATGAAGCCCACGCCCGCATGGACTCGATGCCCGGTATGGTCATGGACGACCTGCCGCTGCCGCTCAAACCGTGGGCCGCCGGCAATGCACCCGTGCCCTCGTCCCGCGATGCAGCAACCGATGCAAGCGCCGAAGCGCCACAGCCCCTTTCGCTCGGCCATATCGCCGCGTTCGCCACCTCTCTCGGCATCACCGACGGCTACAGCATCGTGCTGCCGAATTCCGCCACCGGCGTCTATACCATTTCCTATTTCCCAGGGAATCCGAAAGACGAACGCACGCTATATATCGACCAATATAGTGGCGCGGTGCTGAAAGACATCCGCTACGGCGACTATGGCGCCATCGCGAAGGCCGTGTCGTACGGTACGTCGCTGCATATGGGCCGCTATTTCGGCGTGGCAAACCAGTTGCTCTGCGCGGCCATTTCGCTCGGCCTCGCCGCGCTCGCGGTGACAGGCTGCGTGATGTGGTGGAAACGGCGGCCGCTGCGTGTGTCCGGCACGCTCGGCGCGCCGTCGCGCGAACGCGCCGCGCCGCCGATGCGCGGCTGGAAAGCCGGCCTTATTCTGCTCGGCGTCGTCTTTCCGCTGATGGGCGCGACGCTCGTCGCGGTATGGCTGCTCGACTGGCTATTCTTCGGCCGCAGTGCGCGCGGCCAGCAACGCATCGCCTGAGCCCGCGACGGCTCCGCTTGCATCGACTGCACGTTTACGATAAATTTTGCTCGTTTATGATCGATTTAAGCCCATCGAGCAAGGAGACGCCATGCAGCGAACGCGAGAGGAAGCCATCAACGGACTCCTGCCCGAGCAGCGCGAAGCGCTGATTCTCGAACGCCTGCGCACGCACGGTCGCGTGCTGGCGGCGGAACTCGCCGCCGAGTTACAGACCTCGGAGCACACGGTGCGCCGCCATCTGCGCGATCTCGCCGACCAGGGGCACTGCAAGCGCGTATACGGCGGCGCCCTGCTGATCTCGCCCGCCGACAAACCAGCCGCGCTCCGCATGCACGAAGCCGTCGATCGCAAGGCGCGCCTCGCCACGGCAGCTGCATCGATTGTGCGGCCGAAGCAGATCATTCTGCTCGACGCCGGCTCGACAAACGTCGCGATTGCAGAAGCCCTTCCCGAGAACGCCGATCTCACCGTCGTGACGAATTCGCCCGAAGCCGGCACGCGTTTGCTGAACCGGACCGGTTTCGACGTGATACTCGTCGGCGGGCGTATTGCTCGCGGCGCGGCCGGCTCGCTCGGCGCAACCGCACTGCTGCAAGTCCAGCAGATTCGCGCCGACCTCTGCTTTCTCGGCGCCTGTGCGCTCGATCCCGAGGAAGGCGTCGCTGCATTCGACGCAGAGGATGCCGAATTGAAACGCGCGATGGTCAAGTCCAGCGGCCGGATCGCCATCGCGCTGACGTCGGAAAAACTCATGACGGCAGCACCGTTCGCGGTCGCGCCCGCATCGGCGATCGACTATCTGTTCGTCGAGGCCGACGTGCCGCGCGCGCGGCTCAAGCGCCTCGAAGCCGTCTGCGACAACGTGACGGTGGCACGTTCATGACGACGCCCGACAACTCGCGCGGCAAGCCGGTCAAGGAACGCATCGCGACGATCGGCATCTTTCTCGCCAACGGTTTCGGCATCGGCGCATGGGCGGTCGAAGTGCCGCGCATCAAGGAAAGCCTCGCGCTTGGCGACGCGGCGCTCGGCATCGCGCTGTTCTGCTTCGCGCTCGGCGCGATCGTCGCCATGCCGCTCGCGGGACAACTCGCGCCACGCTTCGGCAGCGGCCGCGCGACCGCGCTGCTCGGCGTGGCCTTCGCCATCGCCTTGCCATTGCCCGCGCTCGCGCCCGGCATGGCGGCGCTGTGTGCCGTGCTGTTCGTGCTGGGGGCGTCGAATGGCGCGCTCGACGTGTCGATGAACGGACACGCGAGTGCCATCGAAACACAGTGGCGCGCGCCGATCATGTCGTCGTTTCATGCGGCATGGAGCGCCGGCGGTCTGCTCGGCGCCGCAACCGGCGCCATGTTGCAGAAGAACGGCATCGGGGTGATCGGCGGACTGCTGGCGCCCGACCTATGCATCGCAATCCTGATCGTTTTTTCCGCGTCGCTGGCATTGCGCGATGTCGGCGCGCGCGCGGCCGCCACGTCGAGCGGCTTCGCATGGCCCGACAGCGGCGTGATGAAACTGGCGATGCTCGCGTTTCTCTGCATGCTCGTGGAAGGCGCGGTGGCCGACTGGAGCGCGGTGTATCTGCGCTCGGCCCTGAATCAGGAAGCGAGCGTCGCCGCTATCGGCTACTCCGCGTTTGCGTTTTCGATGGCGGCCTGCCGGATCGCCGGCGATGCCTCGGTGCGCCGCTTCGGTTCGAGCAGGGTCGTCGCGCTCGGCGGCCTGATCGCGCTGGCCGGGCTCGCGCTGGTATTGAGCCTGCCGACAGTGCTGACCGCGTGCGTCGGCTTCGCGATGATCGGCATCGGTCTCGCGAATATCGTGCCGGTAATTTTCAGCGCGGCCGGCCGCTCGACCGCGACGCCCGCGATCGGCGTCTCGATGGCGGCCACGGCCGGTTACGCGGGCTTTCTGGTCGGACCGCCGCTAATCGGCCTCGGCGCAGGCTGGCTCGGCTTGCGCGTCGCGCTGTGCCTGCTCGTGATGGCTACGTTGATCGTTTCGCTATTGGGCGGCAAAGCCGTGCGCAACGCGCAGCCTGCCGCATAGCGCGCGAACCGGCTTTGCAACCGCGCCGCTTCATAGCCGATTCACATAGCCGCTGCACCGTTGCTTCACCGCGCGGCTTCCCAGGCCGCCAATGTCATTCCGTTTCCTTGTCCAGCAACGCGAGCGGCTTGCGAACAGGCACCGCCTCGCGCCTGGCATGGACACCTAACGGCCAGCTCAACGCGCCAAGCAGCGAGCGCGGCTGCGTGCCATCGTCGAGACCCGTAACCGGCCATTCATGTTTCGCGGGCACCCACCGCGTGCCGAATACGTGGTCCCACATCGGCAGCAATTGCGCGAAGTTGTGATTGAGATGCTCCGCGCGGATCGAGTGATGCAAACGGTGATACTGCGGATTGCTGACCCACGTGACGTAGCGGCCGAGGTCCACACGCAGATTCAGATGCGAGAAGTAGTTGCCAAAGAGGAACACGACCGAAGTCGCGCCGACGATCCACGGTTCGACCCTGAACAGCACGCCGACGATCGGATAAAGCAGGCAGCCCTTAATCAGTACTTCGAGCCAGTGATGCCGCAGCGTGATCGTCACGTTGAAATCCACCGCGCTATGGTGCAGCGAATGCAGCTTCCACAACACGGGCCACGTGTGCTGCAGGCGATGAAACGCGTATTCGAGCAGATCGATCGTCAGCAGCACGATCACGAACGACGCCAGCGCGCCCCACCCTTGCGACACGAGCACCACCATGCCGCCGCCGAACGCATTCACGATCGCGACGCTGGCCGCTGCCGCAAGCGGCTTCGCGGCCTCGACAAGCGCCAGATACACTCCCGCGTACGCCATGTTCAACCGTTGCCCCGCGCGCGATTGCAGCAACGCGGCCGGCCAGCGGCGCTCGAGCCATGCACCGATGCCCATCGTCAGCAGCGCGAGTGCGTAGGCTTTCAGCCAGAGGCTCGCGTGGTGCAGCAATTCAGGAAACGGGATCGACGCGAACATGGAATTCCCCGGGCGGACGATGCATACCGTGTATTGACGGCTCCTGCGCGCGCATTCGCGTGAACGGCTTGCTACGGCTCAACATGAGCAGTTCGAACCATCGCAAACAGGAAGCACGCACACCGGAGAGTCGGCAACGGCAGGAGCGTTAGCGTGATCTTCGCAGCCTGCCGGCCGGCACGCAAGCGCCAGCCCCACGAATCGGCGGCATCGCGCCGATGCTTTACCGTGAACTTACGGTAAATTCGACTCCGTCCACGAGGACGTAAAAAGTGGCGAGGTCATCGCTTCACGTTGTCATGATCGCGAGTGACCGATGCTTTCGCATCGCTCACTCGCGTCGTTGTTTATTGACATCCGCCCTGAGTTGGCCCCGCCGCCCCTCGCAAGACGCGTCAATCTCCCCGAACGCGAATCACGAAGACATGTGCTGCTGTCGGCTGTTATTCACTACGTGCTTGCCGGTTGCAGCGTATCTGGTTCTTGTGCCGCTCTTATTGCAACGGCCGTGCCATGATGCTGCAAACCTTGCCGGCAAATGATCTGAGCTTTCGCAGCGCGTATCGTGTGGGCCCGATCGCACGCGATGAGTCGGAATTGAGACACCACCATGGTGCAGCGATGCCGTCGCGCGCGTCGGCCTGCATTGATTCGAGGCGCGCGGGAAAACCCGTATCGATGTTGAGCGGCAAAGGTTTGCCGGGTACTCCGGTCAGAATTGCCTGCGCGTTACGCGACGGAGTAGCGATTACCTGGCGCGGACCGGCGTGTCGCAAAGCTGAGACCGAACCCGGACAGCGGCCATTCCCGTTTCATAGCAGCGCCGTCAATTGCGCAACGCGGGCCTCGAATTGCTGCAACTCCCCGGCGCGCAGCGGCGTTTTCTCCGGCAGTCCGACCGTCAACGGGTCTTGCGGCACATTGTCGACGTGCACCTCGTAATGCAGATGCGGCCCGGTCGCCCAACCAGTCTCGCCGACATAGCCGATCACCTGATTACGCGCGACATGACTGCCGCGCCGCAGCCCTTTCGCAAAACGCGACAAATGCGCGAACGTCGTCGAATACGGTGCGGGATTCTCGATAACGACGACTTTGCCGTAACCGGTCTGACGGCCGATAAAACGGATCACGCCTCGCGCCGTCGCATGCACGGGCGTGCCGGGAGGCGCGGCGAGATCGACACCGTTATGACTTTGCCAACGATGTGCGACCGGATCGAAGCGGCGCAACGAAAAACCGGATGACACGCGCGTGAAAGCCAGCGGATATCGATCGAAGGCGGGCTTCGTGCTCGCGCCGTCTTTCGTGTAATAGAGCGGCTGGCCGTGCAGGTCCTTGTACAGAAACACGTCGTGCGTGGCCGATCCGCGCACGATGCGAACCGCGAGCGGTTCGCGCGCGGACACGATGGAAGCACTCCCGCCGTTGCCCTGCGTGGCGTCGGCTTTGTCGCCACCGCCGTTGTTGTCGAACACCGCGCTCACCTGGTCGCCCGGTTGCGGGTCGCGCGTCAGGTCGAGTTCGTTATGGAACGCACGGACCAGAATCGCCGTGGTACCGGCATCGACGCCGAGGCTTTGCGTGGCCGCCGCGAAGTTGCGTTCGATCGGCGCCTTTTTAACGGTGAACGCGGGCGGTTGCGGAATCGGTGCAGTCGTCGCCGGTAAACGCGCGGCGGCGGTCGTCGAATCCTTGCTCACCAGCGAGACGTCGGGTTCGTCGTTGCGCGCGGCATGGTCGTGAGTCTCAGGTACGCCGCGCACACCGAGCTCATTGCACATACAACAATGATTTTGCTGGCGCGCCCCGGCAGGATGCGGGCTACGGATAGAGGCATTGACTAAGGCTAAGCGGTCGACCGTCGCAGGCGCGAGAGGCATGCACGGCGGTTTCGTTGGAACAGCATCTCCGGGTACTGCGCGAGACGCTGCATGAGGCTGCTGGAAGCCTATGGATGCTTTCTTAAGTCAGGCTTAAGCTGCCCCCAATAAGCAGGTGCGCAAAGCGCCACCTGGGACGGCATCGCCCGGGCCTTGCAGACCATTGCACCGAAAGCCATTCACGCGAACGAGGCCGGCGCGCATGCGCGCCTTCGCCTCATTCATTGCATTCGGCGCATTTAGTCAAGATAACGAAGCAAGCATGTTCGACAGACGACGGACATGCGCCTTGAACGCGTCGCCCGCTTCGCGGTTCGTCGTCGGATTCAGATGCGAGGTTTCGGCGAGTTGCGCCTGCTCGTGAAAGTCATTGGCGATCTTGCGCCGGATGTCCGCTGGCAGCGAGCGCACGATGGAGACCAGCAAAGCCTCTTCGGCATGCATCATGCCGAGAATCGAATGTGTGTCCATGCGAGAACCTCCGGTGGCAACATCGGCAGCGCCGTTCAGCACAAGCGCTCCGCACTTCATGTTACCCCGTTGGTTCGACGCCGTTGACCGGCTGTGATTGACCGGGTGAAATTACTCGGCAATCGAATAGCGCGAGGGACGGCGGCCCGGCTCTTTCGCCACGGGCTCGATACGCGGACTTGCGCCGCGAATGAACAGGATCGCGCAAAAAGCCAGCATCGCCCAGATGCAAAGAACTACCGTCAGAGCGCTCATGTCAGTCTCCGGAGAATGGGGAGTGCGGGTTAATACCGAAGTACCGGATGTGCTGAAGCCGTCAATGCAGCACGGACTCGCCTGACTCGCCGAACAGCAGTTCGTCGATCAGGCCGGTCGTCAGCGTCAACTGCGTTGCAAGCGATCGGCGCGCGAACTCGGCGCCGGCCGCGTCGCTGCGCGCAACGGCGGCGTGGGTTTCGGTCGCCAGGCGCAATACGGCTTCGGAGCGGTGCTGCAACTCGCGCATGATCTCCGCATCGGGACCGGACAACGGGCTGCCCCGCTCCGGGGTGGCAAATTCCGGCAGGCCGGCTTCGAATTGACGGCTTTTATCGTGGCGGGAAGACATCTGACACTCCTGGCGCAGTGAACGCGAATGGCACGAACCCAGTGTGCGCCGGCCGCCGGCTTTTCAATTCGTCGAATAGAAGCCGATTGTGAAGCCAATCCACTGCGATCGAAAAAATCAGGGTTTTTACTTAAATAAGGGCCCGACAGGCCGCGAGTCCCGTTCGCGGGCGCATCGGAGCTTGCGGGAAACTTGCGGAAAACTCACGGCAACGGTAGGAAAACGTCTAACCTGCCGTACGCTTTCAGAGAACTTCAGGCAGCCTCAGGCCGCCGCGACAACGTCGATACGCAGGGCCTCGGCGCCAGCCGCGATGGCGAGCAGATGATCGACGTTCGGGTGCGCGCCCGGACGGTTGCGCGCGTCGGCCGTATGTTCGGCGAAGAGCGCGAGGCCGTATTCGGCTGCCTTGGAGTCCAGCGCACCGAACGTGGCATGCAGATAGTTGTAGACCGCGAGCGAGCCCTGCTTGCCCGGCTTGTTCTCGATGCTGGCGACCACGGTGCCCTTGCCGTCGACCAGATCGATGCGCGCGATGCCGTCGATCGCAGGCATCTGCGCAAGATTTTCCTTGAATACGTTGCTTGGTTGGAACATCGAAACCACTCCTTTTTTCTAAAAAATGCGAGGCGGGCCGTATCTTAGCCGATGGGTGGCTCAAGCCGCCGGCAATCGCTCAGAACAGCGCGCCGGACGCCACAGATATTCAGTAATCCCGGATAATTTTCGGCGTCGATTTTCAGGCCGCAGAGACAAGGAAAACGTTTAACTTCAGATCCTCGATGCGAGCAAGAACACCTACCCTGTAATCATTTTCGAAGCAAAACAACATCCGCACGAAAGCAACGCGACATCAGAGCACAGGACACAAAGCTTCGGAAGACTAACGATATCAAGCACAATAAATCGCCTTTGATAATCGACGACGAAAGCCCACTAAAAACGGCATTCAAAAGACCCATTTAGAAGCAGCAAACGGCCATTCATCGCGGATTCAGGCGCGCCCAGTTATGCCTTCAGCGTCATTTCGACTGCTTGCAATCTTTTTTGAGATATGATCTCCTATGACTTACGAATGTTTCTGTAACACAGAAAACACGCGTTACCGTAATCTTCATGCTGCGCACAGCAGCGATCCATCCAGGAGATGCCCGCCAGGCAAGGAAAGAAGACTGGTAAAAATGCCACACAACGGGAGCATTACTCGCCCCGCTGCACGGGCATCTTTTTGCCTATTGATTTTAGTTATATGACGACTGATGTTTAGTATTTTTTAAAACCCGTACCGGCGAGATTTTAAAAATCACTTAATTCATTAATCCGACCAGGGGATGAAAATAAAAAACCATTAAAAACCGGCAATTGAATCCGCACCATCAAATCAAAATCTGGAGACGACATGCTTTCACCGAAGAAAACCACGCTTGCGCTTACTCTCAGTGCCGCCACCGCCCTGTTGATCACCGCCTGCGGCGGCAGCACGAACGACAGTTCGCCCGCTGCGCCCAGCTCCCCGAGTTCGCCGTCCACCACGACGCCCACGCCCGATCCGTCCCAAAACGGCGCGATTTCGCTGCACGGCATCGTCTACGGTCAGGCCGACACCAGCGTGCCGGACGGCGCCGGCATTCCGATCACGATGATGGGCCAGATGCGCGCGCTATTCGATCTGATCCGGAAATCGCCCGATTTCACGCAAGTGGTCATGGATCTCGGCGACGGCAACCCGGTTCACGTACTCGATACGAACACCGGCGACAAATTCCTGCCCGGCAAGCTCGCGCTCGGCCTGTCGTGGATTCTGATCGATATGAAGACGAAGGGTGATCCGGCCTATGCGGATTATCTGGCGACGTATCAGAAGATCACGACCGCGATGATGACGCAAATGACGGGCGCCAATTACACGTATGCGAATACGTCCTGGGGCGAGTACTACTATCTCGTCGCGCTCAACAATTTCAACGCGCATGGCATGCTGCACGAAGTGTTCAGCGACGCGATGCTGACCACGCTGCAAAACCGCCTGACCTTCTGCGACATGTTCGGCCCCGACGCGAGCGGGCAAAAGAATACCTGCCCGGCCGCCGGCACCCCGATTGACGTCGCCTCGCTCAATACCGCGCAGAACTATTACGCGGTGTCGTACGGTATCGCGGGGCTGCGCCAGAAACTCGGCTGGAGCAATCCGACGTTTTCTTCAACGACCGACCCGACCGTCGCCACAATGGGCGCGCGCGACGCACTGCTCTACACGCTCACGAAACATATCCGCAACGACTCGACGGGCGGCTTCTCCGACGAAGCCTCGAACACGCACACGACTTATTACGACCAGGCGCGCTACGACCGCTACAGCACGCTGCTGATCGGCGAAGTGACCGAGCGCACGCTGGAAATGGGTAACGAGGCCAATCTGACGCCGGAGCTGAAGCAGTATCTGCGCAACTCGGTCGATCTCATTCTTCCGCAGCTCAATACGAACGGCCAGGGCTTCAACTACGGCCGCTCGATCGGCCCGTACGGCGATACGGCATTCATGGAAGTGCTGACCGCGGCGGCCAATGTGGGCGTCCTCACGCCGCAGGAAATGCAGGTGGCCTACTCGTACATCTACAAGGCGGCTTATCGCTACAGCAACTTCTGGTACGACCCGACCTTGCCGACGCCGTCGGTGAACATGTGGGTCAAGGGCCGGGGCACCGACTCGTATCGCGGCAAGCCGCGCGTGATGGGCGAAAACTTCAGCCTGCTGCATCAGTTCATGTACGTCAACGCATGGTGGGACAAACTCGGCTTCAACGGCAAGGCACCGCTTCCCGATACCGACATGCAAACCTATCTCAACACGAAGCCGCATTACACGCTGACCTGGTACAACCAGCCGACCGATACCGCGCATCCGTATAGCGCGGCGCTCATCACGGTTCGCGACGGCAAGCGCGTCATCAACTTCAACCTGAGCCAGGCGCCCGACTACAACTCGTACACACCGTACTATCCGGTGCCGTCTTCGGATCAACTCGCGTACGGCACGACCGACCTCGCCTACGCGTTGCTGATTCCGCAGGTGTCGTATAACGGCAAAACCTATATTCCCGTCACGTACTACAAGAACCTGAACGTGCAGGAAAATAACGGCGAAGTCGTCGTCACGTTCGACACGGCGAAATTCAGGCAAGCCGCGAAAAACGCGCTGTACACGACAGATCTGGATCTGCAGGTGCATACGATCGTGACCTTCAGCCACGGCACGATCACGCGCAGCGATACGCTGAATTCGGGCACGTTGACGGGCAACCTGTCGGTGGAAACGGACTTCTCGTCTTTCGCGGATTTCCAGAACACCACCGCGGGCGGCGACGGCTTCTCGGTCAACTACACGAATAGCCCCGCCACCAATTACGCCACTACCGGTTTCGACAATTGCGCGCTGTCGCAATTCGACACCGTGAACGGGACGACCAACCCGTTGTCGACCACGCCGATTGGACAGCTGCATTCCAATTTCGTGTGTAAGACCCAGCCGTTCGCGCTGACGGGCGGCGCCAACCGCACGTTCACGTGGACACTGAAGTACGCTGACCCGGCCTGAGCGGCTTAGGTGAGCCGGCCGGCCTTCGCGAGAAGGCCGGCCTTGTTATTCGCAGGCTCGCCGGCCGTTTTCCGCCGGTTTGCGGACGAAGGGGGTAGCAGTCATACCAGTAGGCGATGTTGCCTTGCTAAGGAAATGCGGCATCGGAACAATGTGTACGAATGCAATAAACCCGACGCGCCATTCGACTCGGGCACATCACCGGAGCTCAAAGCCATGCGCATTTCCTTTCTGCACACGATAGACAGTAATAGACAGGTATTCGAACAGGCAGCCACGGAACTCGGTTTACGGCCGGACGATCTTCAGCATCTCGTACGCGCGGATCTTCGCGAAGCAGTCGAGCGGGCCGGCACATTCTCTGCCGATGTAAAAGCGCAAACGTGCCGTACGCTTCTCGACCTCGCGGCCAATGCCGATGCCGTGATTCTGACTTGCGCGACGCTGGGGCCCGCGGTTGCCGAAATCGGCAATGCGCCAGTGCCTGTCGTCAGAACAGATGCCGCACTGGCTGCATGGGCCGCCGAATCGGCCGGGCCAAATGGCAAGATCGCCGTGTTATGCGCGGCCGAAGCCGCGCTCGAATCCAATCGCAAGCTTTTCACGCAGTATGCGAGCGAAAGCGCCGCGTCGACGGAAATCGCGGTGGAAATCGTACATACCCCGCTGGTTTGGACGCTGTTCAAAAGCGGCAATATGAACGGCTGCTTTGCGGCTATCTCATCGGCTGCCGCTGACGCGTATGCGGCGGGCGCAACGGTCGTCGCATTTGCTCATCCGTGGATGGCGCCGGCCGCTTATCTCGCGAGCGAGGCGAGCAACGGCAAGCGGCCGCTCGACAGTGCGCGTGCCGCGTTGAATGCCGCACTGCGACGCGTCGGCGAGGCCAGATAAAGCAGACCGAAAGAACCCGGTCCAAGGAAGAGTGACAAAAAAGCCCGCTTACGCGGGCAACCCTTCTCCACTCAACCTCTCAACGCGCAACACGCCTCGGGTTCATCCTTTCGTCGCCCCGAACGTCAGCCCCGCGACGAAATGCTTCTGCATAGCGAAGAACATCGCAACCGAGGGCAGCGCAGCCAGAATCGAACCCGCCGAAACGAGATTCCATGCGGTCGTCCACTGCCCTTTCAGCGCGGCGACGCCGACCGTGATCGGTGCGGCATCATCGCCCTGCGTCAGACACAATGCCCAGAAATAGTCGTTCCACACGAACGTAAACACGAGAATCGCCAATGCAGCAAGCGCGGGACGAATCAACGGCAATACGATGCGGAAGAACACCGTCCATTCGTTCGCGCCTTCAATACGTGCGGCTTCGACAAGTTCGAACGGCAACTGCTTGATGAAGTTACGCAGAAACAGCGCGCAAAAACCGGTCTGAAACGAGACGTGAAACAGAATCAGCGCGCTTACGGTATTGAATAGACCGAGTTGCAACGACAGATCGCGCACCGGAATCATCAGCACCTGAATCGGGACAAAATTGCCCGCGACGAAGGTCGCAAACAACGTCGAATTGCCACGAAAGCGATAGATCGCGAGCGCAAAGCCCGCCATCGCGGCTAGCGCGATCGAACCGACAACGGACGGTACCGTAATCAGTACGCTATTCCAGAAGTAATGCAGCATCGGCGAGGTGGTCAACGCCTCGCGATAGTTATCGAACATCGCGAAGTGCTTCGGCCATCCCCAATAGTTGCCCTCGCTCAATTCCTCGGTCGAACGCACGGACGTGACGAGCACCGCGATCATCGGCAGCAGCCAGATCAGCAGCGCGACCGGCAAGGTCAGTTTGTACGCGCGGCGCGTGGCCGGCTTCCATTTGTCGATAGGCATCGGAAACATGAGCGGCTCCTTATTGCTCGGCGCGCAGCATCCGCCGCAGATGATAGACGATGTACACGAGCATGATGCCGAACAGCACGACCGCAATCGCCGCCGAATAGCCGATGCGGTAGTACTTGATAGCCTGGTCGTACATGAAGTACGCGAGCACGGTCGAGCTTTCGAACGGGCCGCCGCCCGTCATCACCGAAATCAGATCGAAGCTGCGCAGCGCGCCGATGATCGTCACGACGATCGCCATGAACGTGGTCGGCCGCAATTGCGGCAGGATTACGTGCCACAGCATCGACCAGCCATGCGCGCCTTCCATGCGGGCGGCTTCGATCTGCTCGCCGTTCAATGCGGTGAGGCCGGTCAGATAAAGAATCATGCAATACGCGGTTTGTGGCCACAGCGCCGCGAATACGATGCCGAACGTCGCGTAACGCGGGTCGCCGAGTACCGGCACGCCATGACCGAGAATCATCGCGAGCAGGCCGAAGGTCGGATCGTAGAACCACGAAAAGATCAGACCGACCACGACACCCGACAGCACGAACGGTGCGAAGAACAGCGACTTCACGATGCGAATGCCGGCCACCGCCTGATTCAGATACAGCGCGACGGCGAGCCCCATCGGCGGAGCGAGCAGAAACAGCACGAGCCAGATGAGATTGTTTCTGAGTGCCGTGTAGAACGTCGGCGTATGGAACAGTTCGACGTAGTTCGCGAGACCGATGAACGACGGTTCGGTCATACCGTCCCAGTTGAAAAAGCTCAGGCGGATCGTCGAGAGGATCGGCCACACCACGTACACGGCGACCATGATGCAGGCCGGCGCGAGAAACAGGAACGCAGCGCGCCGCTGGCGCCGCGCGGTCGGCGTCGGACCACGGCGGCGCGATGCGACCCGCGCGCCGCCGCCCACCATGCCGCCGGGCACGGGCGAGCCCGGCCCGTCAGGTTCAACAGGACCGTCGACGCTATGACGGCTCACGGAATGCGACACGATCACTCTCCCGATCCGATCTGTTTCCAATCCCCAACGGCGAACGGCGGCCTCGCGGCCGCCACCGCTTACTTCTTGTAGATACGCTGACGGGTCTGCTCGAGTTGCGCGAGGATGTCGTCGAGCCTGGTCGGATCGGAGATGAACTGCTGCATCCCCTTCATCCCTTCGTCGGCCATTTCCTTCGTCATATCGCGATCATAGAACTGCGCAATACCGCCCTTCGTATTCGACAGAATCTGGAAGCCGATCTTCGAAATCGGATCTTCGGGTTCGGGCGATTTGCTGTTCGCCGACAAGGAACCGAGACCTGTAGCGAGTTGCGCGCCGATCTCGGGCGTTTCGACGAATGCGAGGAACGTGTGCGCATCGGCCTTGTTCTTCGCTTTCGACGGAATATGCAACGATTCGACCGGACCGTCTTCGGCGGTCGACACCTTCGAATCGATGATCGGGAACTGGAAGTAGCCCATTTGCGGTTTCACGTTCGGCGGAAAACCCGCGGCGATAAACGTGCCCATCAGCATCATGCCGGCCTTGCCCTGGAACAGGAACGGCTGCACCGCATCGAGATCGTAGGAAAGCGAATTGTCGATGAAGTAGCCGTCGTCGATCAATTGCTTCCACGTCGTATAAACCTTCTTGACGCGCGGATCGGTGTAGGGAATCTCACCGGCCATCAGCTTCTGGTGAAACGCGTTGCCGTTCAGACGCAGGTCGAGATAATCGAACCAGCCCGCGAGCGTCCACGCATCGCGGCCCGCTACCGCAATCGGCGTAATGCCCGCTGCCTTCAGCTTCTTCGCGGCGTCGAGAAACTCGTCCCACGTTTTCGGCTCGCTCTTGATGCCGGCCTTCTCGAACAGATCCTTGCGATAGAACATCCCCCACGAGTAGTACACGGTCGGCGCGGCATACTGCTTGCCCTTATACGACGAAGCTTCTTTCGTCGACGCATACATCCCGTTCCAGCCGTTCTTCTGCCAGTCGCCGCTCAGGTCTTCGAACAGGCCGCGCTGCGCGTAATACGCCATGCGTTCGCCGTCGTGCCAGTTGACGACATCGGGCGCGACAGTCGAGAGCCAACCGGGCAGTTGAACCTTGTACGCTTCTTCGTCGATAAACGACACTTTCACGTCGATGCCGGGATGAGCTTTCTTGAACTCGTCGACCACCTGCTGCCAGACCGCGCGCTGGCTCGCGCCCTTGTATGCGATGTTCAGCGCGAGCGTGCTGGCCTGCGCCGTGCCGACGACGGACGTGCCTGCCGCCACAGCGGCCAGCGCGAGCGTCAATAGAATCTTGCGTGGTTTCAGTTTCATGCTGCCTGTCTCCTGTATTTCGTGGTTTTACGTCGGTGTCGTTGCGGTGTGGAGCTGGGATATAGCACTACTGCATCGCACTGCTGCATGGCACTGCCGCAGCCTTACCGGATTCCTGTCACGAACGGTAAATCGCCACGCCCTGCGGAGCCACCGCGCGCGAGCCGATCACGAAAGCGTGATCGGCAACGTTATCGAGCGTATGCACTTCGGCGCCATAGTTGAATACATAGGTCAGCGCACCGCGCCGGCTCACGCGTACGGCATCGCCGAGTGGCATCGTTTCGATGCCGGCTTCCTGGGCGATCCGCGCGAACAGACGCTGCGTGAGCGCGTCGTCGAACAGGCTCGCGAAATAGTGGCATGCGCCGTTTCGCACGTACGCGGGATGACCGTCCGCAAAACGCGCGCGCACATCGAGCGCAAGCGTGGCATCGCTATCGACGAAATCGCGCCAGTGGCGCGCGAAGCCAGCGGCCTCCGCGTTTGCGCCTGGCTCTTCGAGCAGTACCGCTTCCGTCACGTTCGGCCGCATCGATTCGACACGCCATACGCGCAGCGGCAATACCCCGGTCAACACGCCGGGCGGCAAATTGGCGGGAATCCGCAGATCAGGCGTTTTCGAACCAGTGCGCGGACCGAACACCACTTGCGCCCCCGAGCGTGCGAGCCGTTCGGCGAAATCGCCGGGCACGACCGGCAACGGCGGCACGACGATCAGGCTATAGCCGTCGAAAGAAGCGTCGGCCGGCACGACATCGACGTCGAGCCCGAGTGCGCGCAATGCCGAGTAGTACTCGAATGCGAAACGAGGATAGTGAAAGTCCGCGCCCTGCGGATGAATCTCGAACAGCCACTTCGCTTCGTAGTCGTAGACGAGCGCGACTTTCGAGCGGACCGCCGCATTCGCGTCGGCATCGACATCGGCATGCTCGGCAAGCACCGTGCGAATCTCGCCAGCGACTTGCGATGCTTCGCTACCGCCGATGTCGAGCCGGTTATCGGGCGCATTGAGACCCGCATGCATCTGCTCCTGCGCGAACGGCGCCTGACGCCAGCGGAAATACGACACGCAGCCCGCGCCGTGCGCGAACGCTTCCCAACTCCACAGCCGCACCATGCCCGGCAACGGCGCGGGATTCCAGTGCGCCCAGTTCACCGGCCCCGGCTGCTGCTCCATGACCCAGAACGGCAGCTTCGACATGCCGCGATACACGTCGTGATTGAACGACGCGAAATCCGGATGACCGCTGCGCAGCCAGCGCGCCTTGATGTCCGGTGCGAACCACTGCTCTTCGAGCGCGCCGAGCGGATAGCTGTCCCACGTCGCAACGTCGAGATCGGCCGCGACCTTGTAGTGATCGAACTCGGTAAAGAGTTGCATGAAGTTGTGCGCGACGGGCCGCCCCGGCGAATGCGCGCGAATGATCTCGACCTGCATGCGGTTGTAGCGCGCCACTTCATCGGAGGCGAAACGCCGGTAATCAAGGCGATGCGAGGGATGCGCTTCGGTCACGGTCGCGACAGGCGCATCGATTTCGTCGAAGCTGCGGTACTCCATGCTCCAGAACACGGTGCCCCATGCATCGTTCAACGCCTTGATCGTGCGATAACGCGCCTTGAGCCACTCGCGAAAGCGCGCGACGGCCGCCGGCGAATAGCTGACCACCGTCTGGTGGCAGCCGAATTCGTTATCGGTCTGCCAGTACGCGACCGCCGGATGTTTGCCGTAACGCTCGGCCACCGCCGTGCAGATGCGTTGCGATGCTTCGAAATACGCGGGCGACGAGAAGTCGTAATGGCGCCGCGAACCGAACGCGCGCGGACGTCCATCGGCGCCGACCGGCAGGATGTCGGGATGACGATCGATCAGCCATTTCGGCGGCGTCGCGGTCGGCGTGCACATGACGACCTTAAGACCCGCCGCGCCAAGCACGTCGATCGCGCGATCGAGCCAGCCCCAGTCGTATTCGCCGGGCGTCGGCTCCATGCGGCTCCACGCAAATTCGGCAATCCGCACCTGCTCGATGCCGAGCGCTTTCATCCGCCGCGCGTCGTCGTCCCACATCGATTCGGGCCAGTGTTCCGGGTAGTAACAGACTCCAAGGCGCATCCCAGGTCCCCCATGTTATTCAAGCGTAGTGTTCGACGGATTCGAGCGACGCGGCCGCGAAGCCGTCTTCGGTAAACAGATGGCAGGCCGCGCGCGGCACGCGCAGGCTCGCGCGCTCGCCTGGCGCGAGACGCGTTTCGCCCGGCGCCTTGGCAATCAGCACGGCGCCGCCGGGTTGATCGAGGTGAACGTAGCTGTGTTCGCCGAGCTGTTCGACGAGCGCGACGCTGCGCGTGAGCACGCCATCGGCCGGAGTCGTTGCCGATGCTGATACCGATACCGATGCTGATACGTCGGCGAATGCATCGACGAACTCGAGATGTTCGGGCCGCACGCCGAGCGTGACCGGCTGCGCGATTTGCAGACCCGTGCCGCTCACCGGCGCGTGGATGTTTTCGGCGCTGTGATCGAGCGTGACAAGCACGCCTTGCGCGCCGATCGACGCGACTTTGCCCGGCAGAAAATTCATGCGCGGCGAGCCGATAAAGCCGGCCACGAAACGACTCTTCGGATGCCGATACAATTCGAGCGGCGCGCCGATCTGCGCGATGCTGCCGTAGCGCTCGGTGTCCTTGCCCGCATGCAGCAGCACGATCTTGTCGGCAAGCGTCATCGCTTCGATCTGATCGTGCGTGACATAGACCACGCTCGCCTTCGCGAACTGCCTGTGCAGGCGCGCGATCTCGACGCGCGTTTGCCCGCGCAGCGTTGCATCGAGATTCGAGAGCGGCTCGTCGAACAGAAACACGCCGGGCTCGCGCACGATCGCGCGACCGATCGCAACGCGTTGCCTCTGTCCGCCCGAGAGTGCCTTGGGCCGCCGTTCGAGCAGCGCTTCGAGTTGCAGAATGCGCGCGGCTTCGCGTACCTTGCGCTCGATTTCGTCCTTCGGCGTTTTGGCGAGCTTCAGGCCGAAGGCCATGTTCTCGAACACGGTCATGTGCGGAAACAGCGCGTAGCTCTGGAACACCATCGCGACGCCGCGCTGCGCGGCGGGCACGTCGTTGACGATCTTCCCGCCGATCGCGAGGTCGCCGTCCGTCACGTCCTCAAGCCCGGCGATCATGCGCAGCAGCGTGGACTTGCCGCAACCCGACGGCCCGAGGAACACGCAGAACTCGTTCTCCCCGATCTCCAGATCGACATTGCGGATCACCGGCGCGCCGTCGCCATACGCCTTCTGCACGCCTCGTAAGGAAATGCTCGCCATTGCATCGACTCCGTGATTTAATCGGCGCGAAGTCGGAGATTAAGCGCTTAATCAGCAGGGCCGAAAAAATCGATCGCCTGCGATCGTTGGGGCTGTCTCCGGTATCGTTTGTATGCCTGTTCGACGACAGATGTTGCCGCGCCTTGCGCCGCGACGCAAATGCCGGGCAGACGTCCCAGATATTGAAAGTACCATGACTACACTCAGCGAAGTCGCGCGTCATGCCGGTGTCACGCCGGCCACCGTCTCCAACGTGCTGCGCAAGCGCGGCCGCGTCGGCGAAACGACCCGCCAGCGCGTGCTCGACGCGGTCAAGGCGCTCGGCTACCGCCCGCACCTCGCCGCGCGCGCGCTCGCCGAAGGCCGCGCGCCGACGCTCGCGCTGATGGTGTCGAGCATCGCCAATCCGTTCTATCCGGAGTTCGCGCTCGCGGTCGAACGCGCGGCGCGCACGAGCGGCCACTTCGTCATCATCTGCAATACGAATGAAAATCCACTGACCGGCCGCGCGTATCTCGACCAGATTGCCGGCACGCTCTCCGAGGGCGTGCTCGTGACCAATGCGAACCTCGATTTCGTGGACCTGCATGCGACCGAAGCACGCGGCACGCCGGTCGTGCTGTGCATGTGGGAGCGGCCCAACGAGCCGCCGGGGTTGCCGTGCGTCGCGGTCGACTTCCGGCTCGCAGGGGAGCTGGCCGGCGCGCATCTGCTCGCGCTCGGACATCGGCGCTTCGGCGCGATCGTCGGCAGCAAGGCCCAGGGTATTCACGCGGCACGCTACGAAGGTTTCGTCGACGCGCTGCGCGCGGGCGGCGTCGCGAAGAACCGCGTCAGGCACGCGGCCGATACGATCCACGGCGGCTACCTCGCGGCGCGTGCGCTGCTCGAAGCCGATCCCCAACTCACCGCGATCTTCGCGACCAACGACCTGCCCGCGCTCGGCGCGATGCACGCGGCCGCCGATCTCGGCCTGCGGGTGCCGCACGATCTGTCGGTGGTCGGCATCACCGACATCCAGCTCGCGCGCGAATCACGTCCCGCGCTGACCACGGTGGCCGTGCCGACGGTCGAGGTCGCCGGGCTGGCGGTCGAGCTGTTGCGCGAGCTGATCGAGTCGTCGTATGGGCCGGCGGGACGCGCGGCGAATAAAGCGCCGGGGCCTGCGCCGATGCGGGTTTCGTCGGCACCGAAGCTGGTCGTGCGCGCCTCGACCGCGGCGCCGCGCGAGCGGTGATGCGGCCATCGGTGTGATCGCGGGGGTGTCACCGAGGCCACTGCCAAAGCGGCCACCAATACAGCGCGAATGTGGCCGTAACAACCGCATGCGCGTTACGTAGCGAACGTTTCAAGCACGCGTTTCATCGAGCAGCCGGCTCACCGGGACCACGCGCAAACGCCCGCCGCACTCGGCATAGCGGCGAGCGCGCCGCATCGCAAGCGCCTGACATGCAGTTGGCACGATCCCTGCAATCACTCCGGGACAAAGCCGAGCGCCGGCATCTTCGCCATGCCGCCCGCGCTCCCAACCGGCCAGGCCAGGGCCGCAACATGCAGGGATATTCGAATGACCGCCGCTCAACTGCTCGCTCAACCGCCAACGCAGCCGCCAACGCAGCCGCCAACGCAGCCGCCAACGCAGCCGCCAGTGCAACCGACTCAAGCCGACCTCACGGCATCGCCCCACGACGCCGACGAAAACTTCGCGCAGCGCCATCCGCTGCAAATCGCCGTCTGCCTGCGCAATCTGCTGAACGGGCAGGACTTCGTGACAGTGGAGTTCGACGGCAGGCAGATCGTCACGCAGGTGCTCGACGTCGATTCGCGCAACGCACGCTTCGTATTCGACATGGGCAGCGTCGCGGACGACAATCGCGCGTTGCCCGCCGCGCCTCAGTTGACGTTTCGCAGTCTGCCCGGCGGCATCCGCACCGAATTCACGACGGGCGGCGCCACGCCCACCAGATTCGAAGGACGCTCCGCGTTCGAAGCGCCGTTCCCGCCGCTGCTCTACTACGTGCAGCGCCGCGAGTTCTTCCGCGTACAAACACCGTTGCTCGATCCGTATCTCGCGATCGGCCCGTACGCGAACGGCGGTTCGTTCCGCCTCGAATTGCAGGACCTGTCGCTCGGCGGCATCGCGTTGAAGACTGCCGACGAGCGCTTCGGTTCGCTCGAAGCCGGCACCGTGCTGCACGACGTGACCTTGCAACTCGGCAGTTTCGGTACGTTGCAACTGGATCTGCAAATCGTCGCGCCGCGCGCATTGACGACGCCGAAGGGCGACCGGCGTTATGTGATCGGCTGCAAATTCGCGTGCGCGCTCGGGCCCGCGGAGCGCACGCTGCAACGCGTCGTCACGCAACTCGAAACGAAACGGCAGACGCTCGCGCCGAGGCGGTAAGCCGACTCTGCGCACGTCATTGCGTCCCCTGCTCCGCGACGGTCTTCTCATCGGGACTATCGAGCAGGGGCTGCAACGCCGGCGCCATCGACTTCAGCAATTGCACGGCCAGGGCGCTCGTAAAGTCGTAGCGCGCCGCATACGGCTCGTGCGCCCACGCGGTCAGCGAACCGTAGAAACGGTCGCCGAGCGCGAACACGAAGGTCGCGCTGCGATTCACCTTGCGCGACTCGATGAGCCGCGCGCCCTTCGCATACACATTCAGGCGCTGATCGCCCGTGCCGGTCTTGCCGTAGACGTCGAGCGTTTCGCCATCGGGGAACGTCATGCCTTGCGCAAGACGCCTCGCGGTGCCGCCCGTCACGACGTCGCGCAGCAGCATCCGCACCACGCCCGCAATTTCCGGCGACACCTCTTGTTGCGGCGCGACCGATGCACGTTTGAAATGCGTCTCGTACGGCGTGTCTTTGGCGAAGTCGATCTGCGTAAGCGTTTCGGTCGGCACCTTGTTGCCGTCGTTCGCGATCACGCCGATCAATTGCGCGAGCGCTGCGGGCCGGTCGCCCGATGCGCCGATCGCGGCCGCATACGAAGGCGTGATCGACGCGAACGGATAACCGAGCGCCTGCCACGACTTGCCGATCGCGTCATATGCGCGCAGTTCGACCATGCGCTTGATGCGGCGATCCTGCGTCGCGTGATAGCGCGTCTTGAAGAGCCAGGAATAGGTGGACAGCCTCACGTCCCGACTCGCGCTATCGACTTGCGCGAGCGTCGCGTCGGGATGCGAGCGCAGGTAGTTGAGCGTCCACAGTTCGAGCGGATGCACGCCCGAGATATAGCCGCGGTCGTTCAGATTGAAGCGGTCGATACCGTATTTGTCGTATAGATTCGCGAGGTCTTCGTCGTCGAGTATCGAAGCGGCCGGGGTATTCTTCAGCGCCGCGCGCATCATCCGGTCGAACCACGCGTTCGATTCGTTCGGCGCGACGCTGCGCAATACGGTCGCCACTTTCGGCGGCGATTTGCGCACGCCGAGCAGCAGCAACGTGAGCGCCTGATCGGGTGCCTTGTCGTGATACTTCGTGTAGAAGCGCTTCATGTACACGCGGCTTTCCTGATCGGCGAAACGCGTGAGGTACATCTTGCGGGTCGCGGGATCGTCGAGCCATTGCGCCGACGGCCCGGTTGTCTGCACCATCTCGTAGCGGACGATGTCGCGCATCAGCCGCACGAACACGAGATTCACCGAATGCTGGAACGCACGATGCACGGTCAGGATGCGGCTATTGTCGTCGGATTCGAAGTTCGTGAAGGTTTGCGCGCCGCCGCCCGTGTAGAACGTTTCGCCGGGGCTCGCCGAGTATTTGCGCTCGACGGCCGCATCGAGCATCGGTTGCAGCGAATGGTCGCTGGTATGCAGCAGATAGTCGATTGCCCAGCGCGTCAATTGATCGTTAGGATCGGGCTTGACGGCCTTCAACTCCGCATTGCTTAGCGATGCATAGCGTGTGTGCAGTTCGGTGACGATCTGCAAATACGTGACGACGGTGCGCAGTTTCGCGGTCGAACCGAGATTCAGACGCGCGCCCGAGTTGATGTCGAACGGCTGGTTCACGCTGTCGGTCTGCACGCGCACGAGGTTCGCGCCGCCCTTGCGTTCGAACAGCGTGAAGCTGTAGGCGATATGCGAAGGATCGTCGGAGCCGCGCAGCATTTCGAAGCCGACGAGGCCCGCGGCCTTCGCGCCGTCGCGCGTCGCGGCGGCCGCGAGCCGTTCGCTGACGGCCTGCTGCACGGCGTTGTTGAGCGTGCCGCGCGCCTCGACGTCGAGGCGGTCGAGTTCGTAGAAGCTGCGCACGCCGAGTGCCGCGAGCAGATGCGAACGCATCGACGTCACGGCCTTGCGCGAAACGAACGAATCGTCGTTCGCGGCGACCTTCGTCGCGCGATGCAGGTCGACGTGCGCGGCGAGCGCGGCATCGCGCAACGGGGCCGATATCACGCCGCCGCTCGCGAGCAGACGCAGATAGCTGTCGGTCAGCCGTTCGAGATCGGGGTAGCCGCGTTGCAGGAAAAACGACGGCGCGCGTTGCGCGATCATCAGCGAGAGCACCTCGCGAAACGCGGCGCCCTGCTCGCCGAGATTCGCCTGTGTCGACGGCGCTTTCAGCACACGATTGGTCTCGCGGAAATCGCGCCCGTACCATGCGGCGAGTCCGTCGCCAATACCATTGATTTCGCCGATGCCCGGCTGCGCCGAGAGCGGCACCGAGTTCAGATAATGCACCACGATCTGCTGACGCGCGGGCAGCGTCTGCGGACCGTTCAGATAGGCGCGCACCGACGCGGACGCGATCTGCCGCAGCTTTTCGGGCGGCGTCGCGGTGCGGCCGCCGGCCGAGTGACGGAATTTCTCGATCTGCGTGGCGAGCGTGCTGCCGCCCGGCGTCTGCTGATGACGATTGAAAACGCGCACGCCCTGGTCGGCGAGCGCGCGACTGAAGCGCCCCCAGTCGATCGCCGGATTGCGGTTCGGCTGATTCGGATCGAGCAGATAGCGGTCTTCGATAAACAGCAGCGAATTCACGACGAGCGGCGGAATCGCCTCGAAGTTCTCGTAGGTGCGGCCCGGAAAACGCGCGCTGAAAAGCGGCGCGCCGGTGCCGTCGAACAGTTGCAGACCGGCGGTGTCTTTTTCTTCGTAGGGCAGAAAAAGGCCGTGATCGGCAAGCGACACCATCCGCTCGGAATCGCGCGCCTGCGAGCTGATTTCGAAGCCGCGTTGCTGCAGCCGCTGCTCGATGGAAGGCAGCAGCGCGTAGCCGAGGCGCGTGTCGTAGGGGCCTTTATCGGCCTGCGGAAAACGGATCGATGGGCTAGGGCCGGCGGCGACGGAAAAGCCGACGTCGCGAGTCAATTCGGAAAGGTAGCGTGCCTGCAGGCGCGAGGTTTCTATTTCGATCTGCACAAGCCGGGCAAGCAGCGCGACCGCGACGAGGAACGCCACGGCCAGCCCCCATTTGAGCCAGGTTCGCACCGGCACGGTGCCGGTCGCGCGAAGCGGAAACCGAAGCGGTGGCCGATTCATGGCAGTTCTCCCCGAGCGATGACCAGGCTGCCGAACCTGGCTCGCGTCATTCGAATCAGTGTAGCGCGGAACCGGAAATCGCTCCTGGCCCGGATTGAGCCAACAGTGTCGCGGCTACAACACCCGCCGGCGGCAGATGACAAAACGGGAATCGCCGTGAGATATTGAAAGTCTTTCAGATCGGAAAAAACCGCCTTTTCAGGTGGTTTTTTCATTTTTCGCCGGTACTTTCGTCTGCATTCGCGCGTTCTATCGTACGGTATCCGATGCAATCCGGATTCCATCCATGATCGGCAACGCGCCGCGCGGCGGCACGCCGAAACCCGCGCCAGAGGCGGGTTTCGCCATGCTAAAATGCCTCGTCACTGCCGCTCGAATCCACAATGAAAAAGGGAAACAAGGCCATCGAGCCTGATACCAACGGCATCACGTCCAGCTCGCCGCGCGCCGACGCCCGGCGCAAGTACGACCCCGAGCAGACGAAGCGCAACATCCTCGACGTCGCGACCCAAGAGTTCTCCGCGATGGGACTGACGGGCGCGCGCGTCGATGCGATCGCGGAACGCACGAACACCACCAAGCGCATGCTGTACTACTACTTCGGCAGCAAGGAAGGGTTGTACCAGGCGGTGCTGGAGAAGGTGTATGGAGACATTCGTGCGCTCGAACAGGACCTGCACATCAGCGAACTCGATCCGGTCGAGGGCATGCGCGCGCTGGTCGAATTCACGTTCGACTACCACGACCGCCAGCGCGACTTCGTGCGCCTCGTCACGATCGAGAACATTCACGGCGCGAAGTACGTCGAGCAGGTCAAGACGTTCAAAGGCCGCAACGTTACCGTGATTCACACGATCGAAGACCTGCTGGCGCGCGGCATCGCGGCCGGGCAGTTCCGCAGCGATATCGATCCGATCGATCTGCATCTGATGATCAGCTCGTTATGCTTTCATCGCGTGGGAAACCGGCATACGTTCGGAACCGCCTTTGGCCGGGACCCGTCGCATCCGAGATTGCGGGCAAGGCATCGGGCAATGATCGTCGATGCGATCTTGAGGTTCGTGCGCAAGGAAGATTGAGCAGAAACGCCAAATCCCCGGTTACCGCCGCAATGCGGCAACAAACCGGGGATTCGAAGGTGGCAAGGGGGTAAGGTCAAGCCACCGCCGTTATCTCTCACGGCGGCTCGACCCTGGTGGGTACTTAATCCGCCAGCACGATCCGCTTGATATCGCCGACCACGAAGATATACGACAGCGCTCCCACCAGCGCGATCACGCCGATAAACACGAGCGCGCCGACGAACGAACCGGTCGCGGCAACGATGAGCCCGACCACGAGCGGCGTCACGATACCCGCAAGGTTAGCGGCAAAATTGAAGATGCCGCCGGTCACGCCAAGCAGCCCTTCGGGCGCGATGTCCGAGACGAGCGTCCAGCCGAGCGCCGCCATTCCCTGCGCGAAAAACGCCACCGACAGAATTGCGATCACCACGACGTTGCTCTCGACATAGTTCGCGAGAATGATCGTCGAGGCGAGCAGCAGGCCGGCGATGATCGGCAGCTTGCGCGCGACGTTCGGCGACTTGCCGCGGCGCAGCAGCCAGTCGGAGAACACGCCGCCGAACATCACGCCGATCGACGCCGCGATAAACGGCATGATCGCGAAGAAGCCGATCTTCAGCCACGCCATATGACGCTCGGTAGCGAGGTAGGTCGGGAACCAGGTAAGGAAGAACACGAGCGTCGAATTGCCGGCGAACTGGCCGAGACAGATGCCGGTCAATTGCCGATGCTTGAGCAACTGCCCGATCGTGCGCCATTCGAAACTACGCTTCGGCGCGGCCGCCCCGGCATCGCCATCGAGTTTCGTCAGGCCGCCGCCCGCCTCGATATAGTCCAGCTCGGCCTGATTCACCGACGGATGATCGTGCGGCTCGCGGTACAGCAGCCACCACACCACGCCGAACACGATACCGACGCCGCCGACCACGAGGAAGAGCGAGCGCCAGCCGAACGCGCCCATCAGCATGAACAGGAACGGGCTGAAAAACGCGAGGCCGATATATTCGCCGACCGTGTAGGTGCCGGTCGCCATCGCGCGTTCGCTCTGCGGGAACCATGTGGCGACCACTCGGCTATTGGTCGGAAAGCACGGCGATTCCGACACGCCAAGGCCGAGACGGAACGCGAACAGCGCGCCGATGCCATGCACGAGGCCCTGCGCGAGCGTGCAGAGCGACCAGAACGTCATCGACAGAAAGTAAGTGATCTTGCTGCCGAAGCGGTCGAGAAACAGACCGCCCGGAATCTGCGCGGCCACGTAGCTCCACGAGAACACGGAAAACAGCAGCCCCATCAGCGCGGCGTTGATGCCGAGTTCCTTCGTCAGCTGCGGCGCCGCGATGCCGAGCACCGTGCGGTCGAGATAATTGATCATCGTGCCGACGGCGAGCAGCGCGAGGATCTTGTAGCGGGCCTTCGAGCGGCGCCCGGTGCCCGTCACGCCGTTCTGAAGCGGCGTACTGGTTGAACTGGATTGGATCGGTTGCGACATATCGTGCTGCTCTCCTCAAGCAGAGTGTGCCCGGCCATACGCTGCCGGTCGGCGGCCCTCGGCGGGCGGACTCAGGAACGCTCAGGGACGCCCGAGCAACGACTGGAAGTGCGTGTAGACGCGCTCGGCGTCGGGCTCGAGCCCTGTGAAAATGCGCATCGCGTCGACGGCCTGGTAGACCGCCATGCCGCCGCCGCTCAGCGTGCGGCAGCCGAGCGCTTCGGCCGCCTGCAGAAGCGCGGTGCGAATCGGGAAATAGACGATGTCGGCGACCCACAGGTCGCAGTGCAGCAATTCGGCCGGCAGCGGCAGGCCCGGCATCTTGGCCATGCCGGTCGGCGTGGCGTGAATCAGCCCTTGCGCGGCAGCCAGAGACTCCGCGAGCGAGGCGCCCGCGCTGACCTTCGCCGCGGGGAAGCGCTTCTGCAATTCGTCGGCGAGCGACTGCGCGCGGCTTGCGTCGACGTCGAACAGCGTCAGCGCTTGCGTGCCCATGTTGAGCGCCGCATGCGCGACCGCCGCGCCCGCCCCGCCCGCGCCGAGTTGCACGACGCGTTCGAGCGACACGTCCGGCAGGCCGCGCTGGAACGCGCGCGCGAAACCGGACCAGTCGGTGTTGTGGCCGATGCGCTTGCCGTCCTTGAACAGCACGGTGTTGACCGCGCCGAGCGCGCGCGCGTCGTCGGAGAGTTCGTCGAGCAGCGGGATGACAGCCTGCTTGCACGGATACGTAATGTTCAGGCCGTTGTAACCCATGCGTTCGGCGGCCGTCAGCAATTCAGGCAGCGCGGCGGCGTCGAGCTTCAGCGCTTCGAGATCGATACGGCGATACACATAGTGCAGGCCGAGCTTGCTGCCCTCTTCCTCGTGCATCGCGGGCGTGAGCGAACCGCTGATGCCCGCGCCGATCAGGCCGACCAGGTACGAGTGGCCGGTTGCGCGCAAGCTCGCCTGCGAGTTCGCCATCGCAGCGATCTGCGCGGCCGTACGAGTGTTCTCTTGAGTGTTCATGTTGTCGCCCTATCCTTAAGAATCGTCGCCATCCGCTCGGGAGCGAGCACATAGCCCTGAGTGCCGCAACCGGCGATGAGCGCGTCCGCCATCGCCGGCACCGACGAATGATGGCGGCGCCCGAGGCGCCTTTTCGACGCGTAGCGAAGTGTGCGCGCATCGGCCGTCGCCGTCATTCGGGGTTTCTACGAATTTGTACCATCTAGTTAGTTCGGATAGACTGTCGAAACTCGCGGTTAGTGTGGCGTATTCTTGCCTGTGTCCTGCCGGCGTGCATAATGAACCGACTCGTTTTGCGCGCCGCAACATAGCGGCCGGAAGACGCGTCCCGTACTGTTTCGCCGCTCATCCTTCCCCATCGTTTGTCCGTTTTTGCCGGAGCCGTTCATGCAACGTTCGATTGCCACCGTGTCGATTAGCGGCACCCTCGTCGAGAAGCTGAGCGCGATCCGCGCGGCCGGTTTCGAAGGCGTGGAAATCTTCGAGAATGACCTGCTGTATTTCGACGGCTCGCCCGCCGACGTGCGACGCATCGCCGCGGACCTCGGCCTGAAGATCATGCTGTTCCAGCCGTTTCGCGACTTCGACGGCGTCAGCCCCGAGAGGCTCGCGCGCAATCTCGAACGCGCGAAACGCAAGTTCGAGGTCATGCACGAACTCGGCACGGACCGCATTCTCGTATGCAGCAACGTGTCGCCGGAAACGATCTGCGACGACGCGCTGATGATCGACCAGCTCGGCGCGCTCGCCCGCGCGGCCGAGGAGGCCGGTGTGATCGCCGGCTACGAGGCGCTCGCGTGGGGCAAGCACGTGAGCACGTACCGTCACGCGTGGAAGCTCGTCGACGCGGTCAATCATCCGAACCTCGGGCTCGTGCTCGACAGCTTCCATACGCTGTCGCTGAACGACACGGTCGATGCGATCGCCGACATTCCGGGCGAGCGCATCGCGTTCGTGCAGATCGCCGACGCGCCGAAGCTCGCGATGGACGTGATCGAATGGAGCCGCCACTACCGCTGCTTCCCCGGCCAGGGCGACCTCGATGTCGCGAACTTCACCGCGCAGGTCGTCAAGTCGGGCTACCAGGGCCCGCTGTCGCTCGAGATTTTCAACGACGGTTTCCGCGCCGCCCCCACCACGATCACGGCCGCCGACGGCCACCGCTCGCTGCTGTTCCTCGAAGAGCAGACCCGCGCGCTGCTGGAAGAACAGCAGGCGCCGGGCAAGACCGGCGATCTGTACCAGTCGCCGGCCGCCCCCGCGCACGTCGGCTATCAGTTCCTCGAATTCGCGGTCGACCACACCACGCGCACGCAGCTCGCCGACTGGCTCGGCAAGCTGCGCTTCCGGCAGGCCGGCCAGCACCGCTCGAAAGACGTGACGCTGTACCAGCACGGCGCGGCGTCGATCGTGCTGAACGCCGAGCCCGACTCGTTCGCCAACGCGTTCTTCCAGCAGCATGGCCTGTCGCTGTGCGCGTCGGCGTTTCGCGTCGACAACGCGAAACAGGCGTTCGAGCGCGCGGCCGGCTTCGGCTACGCGCCGTTCTCCGGCCAGATCGGCCCGAACGAGCGCGTGTTGCCCGCGGTGCAGGGGCCGGACAGCAGCCTCAACTATTTCGTCGACGAAACGCCGGATCAACCCACGCTGTTCGAAGCCGACTTCATCCTGACCGACATCAACGGCCCGACCGAGGTGGGTCCGCTCACGCGCATCGATCACGTGTGCCTGTCGGTGCCGGCCAACTCGCTCGATACGTGGGTGTTGTTCCTGCGCACCGCGTTCGGCTTTCAGGCCGAGCCCGGCGTGCTCGTGCCCGATCCGTACGGACTCGTGCGCAGCCGCGCGCTGCGCAGCCGCGACGGCTCGGTGCGGATCGCACTCAATGCGTCGGTGGACCGTCATACGGCGGTGGCCGAGGCGCTGCACACGTACCACGGCTCCGGTCTGAACCACGTCGCGTTCAGCACCGGCGACATCTTCAGCGCGATTCCCGAGTTCGTCGCCAACGGCGTGCCGGTGCTGCGCATCCCGCGCAACTACTACGACGATCTCGAAGCCCGCTATGCGCTGTCCGACACGCTGCTCGAAGCGATGCGCGCGAACAATATCCTCTACGACCGCGACGAGCGCGGCGGCGAGTTTTTCCATGCATACACGGAACAGCTCGACCAGCGCTTTTTCCTCGAAATCGTCGAGCGGCGCGGCGGTTATGACGGCTATGGCGCGGCCAATGCGGCGGTGCGGCTCGCCGCGCAGGCGCAGCGGCGGAAGTAAGCCAGGTGAAAGCGCGGTGCGGGCCTGTTGTTCTCGCGGGTTGCCGCGCCGCCGCCAGGGCGTGCTTCGGTCGAAGAAGGTGACTGACTGAACGGTCGGCCGCCCGAAAGCATCCGTTGCGAAACGGATGCTTTCGCACTGTATCCACCCGCGCGGCGATGGCGGCTGGCTGTACCTCCTCTCTCTCCTGTCAGGCAAGCTCTCCGTTCTCTGGCACGCCGCGTGCGTCTCCAACCGAAGCCCATTCGCCGCCTCGATATAATGGCGCCTGTTTTGCGACCTGGCCCGTGCGCCGTGCATTCCGCGCGGCGCGGCAGCCGGTGCGCCAGCCGAAACACTGAATCAACGCCTGGAGAGATATGAAGAAGTTCGCCGTCGCCCTGTCCCTTCCGCTGCTCGTCAGCGCTTGCGCGTATTTCCAGAAAAATCCGGATGCCGGCGAGCCCGTCACGGACACCACGACACAGCGCTCCGTCGACGACGTCGTCTCCTGCCTGACGCAGATCGCTAACCATCACAACGCCGCATTCAAGTCGACGGAGATTCCGCAGGGTCAGATGCTCGATTTCGGCGACTCGAACATCATCAAGGTACGCAGCGACAACGGCGCGACGACTTACCGTTTCTATGCGGGCAAGCGTCACGTCAGCAATCTGTGGCTCGAAGCGGCGGGCAAGACCTGCGCCCCATAAGGGTTGACGGGCGGTTTGCGCGGTGCGCACGGGAAGTTCCGGGCGCCGGAATTCGCTTTATTGCAACGTTCATGTCACGGTGTTACAGGACAATGGTGTCTTAAGAATCGTTTAAGACTTCGTCATCATGATCCCCCGGACATGATCCAGCACGAGGTGCGCTCCATGAACCAGCCCGAACCGAACATCAACGAAACACCGGCCAAACGGCCTACCATCCTGCGCCGTCTGCTGAGTCACCATGAACTGGCAACGTTGCTGCTGCTGTTGCACGCACCGATCGACGCATCCGCGAAACCCGAAATTCCGCAGCTTTACGAAGCCGGTCTCGTCGAAACGATTGCGAACGACGCCGGCGCCGCACACATCCGCCTGACGCCCGAGGGCAATGCGGTTTTGCGAGGGCTCGGGGTCAAGTAACAACAGCGCGCGAGGCGTCGCAATCCATTTGAGGCCGCGTCAACGTTTATCGTCGACGCGGCCTTTTCCATTTTGCCCCTCAAGCCTGCCACACCCCATACCCCGCTTCGCGCAGCCCGATCGCCAGTTCCACCTCCATATCCTGCGCGCCGCGATAAGGCATCGGATTGAACACCTCGTACAACTCGGGCAGCAGACGCAGCCCGTAATCGCGCACGTAGCGATTGGCCTGAATGCCGGCCTTGTGGCGATCGAAACGCAGATCGGGGTCGAGCCCCGTCATGCCGACATAGACGCACGGCTTGTCGAACCGGTAATCGGGATTCGCGCGGCGAAAGCGCGCCTCGTTCCAGACGGTGTCGTCGAGCGCGACGACGTACACGTAATAGTGGTGTCCGCGACGGGCCATGGGCGTGAGGCGCGGTTCAGCCGCGCAGCGTGCCGTGCAGCAGCATCCGGTATTCGGTCGGCGTGACGCCGACCGTCGCCTTGAATTGCCGCGTGAACGCGCTGTGATCGGTGTAGCCGCAACGCGCGGCGACGTCCGTAACCTTGTCGTGCGACACCAGCAGCGCGGTCGCCGCCTCGAGCCGCGTCTTCAGCAACACCTGGCGTGGCGTCAGATGAAACACCTTGTGAAAATAGCGCTCCAGTTGCGCGACCGACATATTGGCCAGCGCCGCCAGTTGCTTCAGATTCAGCGGCTGTACGTAGTTTTCCTGGATCGACTGCACGACCGCGGCAAGGCGGCTGTAGGCCGGATGGCTGCTTTCGCCGGTCTTCAGATCGCGCGAAATGCCGGCGAGCCCGACAACCTTGCCGGTGGCGTCGCGCAGCGGCTGCTTGCAGGTCAGGCACCAGCCCGGCGTCCGCCCCGGGTACAGAGGCAATTCGAGCTGGTCGAGCATCTGGGCGCCAACGTCGATGATCGCCTTGTCCTGCGCGGTATAGACGCGCCCGAAGCGGCGCGGGAATACGTCCTCGGCAGTCTTGCCGAGCAGCGCGGCCTTCTCCTTGAAGCCGCAGCGCGAGGCAAGCGTGCGGTTGACGAGCGTGTAACGCGCCGCGGCGTCCTTCACGAAGAAAACGACGTCCGGCATCGCATCGAACACCGGCTCGAGCAATCTGAAGTGCGACAGCATGCCGGACAAGATCGTGTCGTCCGGTTCGAGCGAATAAGCCAGCGTGTCGATCATGCGGGTTCCGTTGGTCCGTACCTCGTTGAATGCGTTCAGGACGCGTTCGCGAGTCGCTGCGCCGGCACGGCCGAAGCAGTTTGCATATTCGGCCGATTATAGAACCGCGCGCCGCCCGGCAAACTCGCGAAGCCCAGCAGCGAGTCGTTCGTCACGGCGATAGGTCGATCAAGGCGCCGTGGGCACCGGTGACCTCCCGCGCGATCGACGCGTCGCGTCGACGCACGGCTCAGGCTAGGCTTGGCCAAGCCGGACCACCGCTTTCGCAGAAGCCACGGCAAGGTCAGACGCGAATTTCAGCACGAACTACCCCGCCGCATACGAGCCGCCATTTGAAGCCAAACCCTCAAACCGCTTCGACCAGCGCCAGCGCGAATGCCGCCGTGCGCGCGACCTCGCCCGCCACTTCGACGCTGGCCACCTCCTCGCGCACACCCATCAGCCGATAACCGCTGCGATACACGGGCTGCAAGCTGAAACCATTGCGCAGCTCGATCTCGAGCAACTGACGCAGCCGCGACACGTGGCTATCGATCGTGCGAGTCAGATCGTTCAGTTCGCGGCCCCAGACTATTGCGTAGATATGGTCGCGCGACATCACCCAGCCGACGCTGGAGAAGAACAGTGCGGCGAGGTCGAACTGCGTGGGTGACAGCGGCACCCGCTTGCCACGCAGCATGACCTGCTTGCCGACGGTGTCGAAGCGGTAAGGACCGCGCTCGAAGCTCGCCGCCGCACGACGGCGCTCGGGATAAACGCGCCGCACCAGCGCCGCGACGCGCGCGCGAAATTCCTCAGGACGTAACGGCAACGTGACGTAGTCGTCCGCGCCGTCGACAAGCGCGCGCACCATGCTTTGCTCCGATGCGTCGCGCGACACGAACATGATCGGCACGCGCTCGCCGGCGGCTTTGCGCACCGAGTGCAGCAGCTCCGCGCCGAAAGGCCGTGTGCCCTGCCAGTCGAGCACCAGCAGATCCACCGTGGAACGGGTGAGCGCCTTCGAGATACCAAGGTTGTCGCGATATACCGTGCAGAAGTAACCGGAGCTTGCGAGAACCCGCTCGATCAACTCGCGCACGACCGGGTCGTGCTGAAAAACGGCGACGCGCATGAAATGGACTCCCGAGAAGCGAACTCGAACCATTCTCGGACGTGGCCGCCTTCGCTCCCATAGGAGCACTCCTAATTTGCGTCTGCCGCGGCACGGTTGCGTCGATCTCCATGAAAAAGCCGTTGCGGCGGCTTTCAATCGAGCCGGTCAGTCTGATTAAACGCGTCCGGAGAAGGCCAGCTTTCATCGCGCAAAGCCGCACCGGTTTCAGTCGCCTAAGCGCCCACGGCAACCACCGCATCCATACTTCACACCGCGCCGAAGCATGGCGCGCCACATCTGGCTTACGATGCAGCCATGAACTCAAGTACCCGCCCCCTCTCGCCCGCTCCTGGCCGCGTTCTCGCGACGGTCAGCGTCGGCTTCGTCGTCACGCAGCTCGACGTGACCATCGTCAATATCGCGCTGCCGCGCATCGGTGCGGACCTGCAGGCGAATGTCGCGGGCCTGCAATGGGTCGTCGATGCCTATACGCTCGCGTTCGCGGTGCTGATGCTGTCGGCGGGCGCGCTCGGCGACCGCTTCGGCGCGCGACGCATGTACGCGGCCGGAATCGTGCTGTTCGCGCTCGCATCGCTCGCCTGCGGGCTTGCGCTCGACGCAACCATGCTGGTCGGCGCGCGCGCCCTGCAAGGCATCGGCGCCGCCGCGATGCTGCCGAATTCCCTCGCGTTGCTCAATCAGTCGTACGGACACGACCCCAGGCTGCGAGCACGCGCGGTCGGCCTGTGGACCGCGTCCGGCGCGATTTCGATTGCGGCGGGGCCGGTTGCGGGCGGTTTGCTGATCGCCGCGTTCGGCTGGCGCAGCATTTTCCTCGTCAATCTGCCGATCTGCGCGGCGGGCCTGCTCGCGACGCTGCGCTGGATGCCGCGTCCGCAAGCCACGCGTGCCGCCACGCCACCTGAAGCGCGGACCGCGGTCGGCGGCAGCGCTAACACCAACGCCGCGCCGCACGGTGTCGACCTCGGCGGCCAGTGTCTCGCGATCGTCGCGCTGACCGCGTTCGTCGCCGCCGTGATCGAATGGCGGCCGCTCGGCCTCGCTCACCCGATCGTGGCCGGCGGCTTCGTTCTCGCACTCGTCGCGGCGGGCGCCTTCGTGTTCGTCGAGCGGCGCGTCGCGAACCCGATGCTGCCGCTGTCGCTATTCGGCAAGCGCACGTTCAGCGCGGCGGTGCTGTTCGGCATCTGCGTAAACTTCACGTACTACGGGATGGTGTTCGTGCTGAGCCTTTATCTGCAACGCGTGCGCGCTTACACGCCGTTGCAGGCGGGACTCGCGTTCCTGCCGCTGACGGGGGGCTTCCTGATTTCGAACGTGGCGAGCGGCTGGGTGGTCGGGCGCTTCGGCGTGCGCGTGCCGATGATTCTCGGCGCGATTACGGCCGGCCTCGGCTACGGCCTGCTTCATTTCGTCGATGCCGCCACGCCGCTCGCCGGCCTGCTGGTGCCGTTCCTGCTGATTCCGTCGGGCATGGGACTCGCGGTGCCGGCGATGACCACCGCCGTGCTCGCATCGACCGAAGCGAAACGCGCGGGCACGGCGTCGGCGGTCCTGAACACGGCGCGACAGGCCGGCGGCGCGGTGGGCGTGGCCGCCTTCGGTGCGCTCGCGGGCGGCGCGGCCGCGACCCAGATCGTCCTCGGGATGCAGATGGCGACTGCCCTCTCGGTAGCGCTGCTGGCGCTGGGCGGGATACTCGCATGCCTCGTGCATCCGGAGCCGCATGCGGCGGCACAGACCGTGCGCGAAGCTCGCACGCGACGGATGAGCGAAGGGTAAGCAAAAGGTGAACGAATCGGACAAAGCGAACGAATCGCGTTGATGAAAAACAAACCCCCGCGCTGCACAACGCAGCGCGGGGGTTTTTTGACATGCAGGCGTGACCGCCTGAACCGATACGTGAGCAACCACCTGAGCAGCACCTGAGCAACGCGCGCCGCCGCACCGCCAGCATCGCCTAAAGCGCCCCCTCCTGAATCGTGCCGGTGTCGACCGCGCGTTCGATCAAGCCTTCGTTGCGCGCCTTGGCGATCGCATCGGCAATCAGCTTTTCCGGCTCGGCGATTCCCGCCTTCAGCGTGCCGATGAATCCCGATGCATCCAGAACCACCAGCGTCTTCGCCGAATCGGCGAAGCTGATGATCACGCGATGCGGCGTCGGCCCTTCGCCCAGGCTCGCGCACAATTGCGTGAGCTTGCCGCCAATCATCTGCTCGAAGTTCTGAATCATGATGTGCTCCCTTGATAGCCGCGGAATGAGGCGCGTGCTACGGAATGCGTGCCGTGTCGAAACGTGCCGCGCCGGTTGCCGATGGCGCTGCCTCAAAGCCCGCCGAGGCCGCCGCGTGGAGCGCGCGCCCCATCGATGCTCATCCGCCCCGCGCCGGTCACGAACAGCAGCAGGAAGCCGCCCGCGATACCGATGTTCTTCCAGAAGTGGATCACCATGTCGTGTTGCACTGCCGGATCGGTGACGTTCCAGAAATCGTGGCCGAGCACCGCGGTGACGATCGTGTACGCGGCCATGAACAGCGCGAGCGGCCGGATCTTGAAACCAACGACGAGCAGCAGGCCGCCGAGCACTTCGACCGCCGTCGCAATGGGCGCGGCGATCTGCACGAACGGCACGCCTTTCGAATGCAGGTAGCCGACAAAGCCCGCATAGCCCAGCAGCTTCATCGCCCCGCTCCACAGGAACAGCACGGAAAGGGCAAGACGGGCGATGAAGATGATGCCGTAATCGACGGGACGCGACATAGGGTGCTCCTGTAATTGAATAAGCAGCAGACCCGAATGGGCTGCCGCAGTTCCCGGCCTCGCCCCTGAGCATATGTGCAACGACCGCCTTTTCCAAGTGCCCGATGGGGCCGCGCGCTCGCCTTCACGAATAGGTGACGATCTCGACCCGATGGCCATCCGGACCCAGGCAATCCGCCGGCTTCATCCCGCCGCGTCCGGCGCGAGCAGCACGCCCTTCGTGAACACGAAGCAGCCATAGCCGCGCGCCTCGCCGGTTGCGATCACGCAATAGGCCTCGCGCGCCCGCTCGTAAAACGCAAACCGTTCGATCGACGCGAACGGCACCTCGCGCCCTTCCGCCGTGTTGACCTCGGCCTGCGCTTCGCGCTGCACCGCGGGGATCGTGTGCGGCTCGCCGACGACTTCCATGCGCGACGCGGGATGATCGACAAAGGTGTCGAGCGGCAGCACCGACAACACCGCGCGAATCGCGCGCGGCGAACTCACGCCGTCGAGACGCAATGGCCTGCCGAGCACGGTATCGCACGCGACCGACCCGGCCGGAAAGTTCGCGTCGCAAATGACGAGCTCGTCGCCGTGGCCCATCGAGCGCAGCGCATGCAGTATGTCGGCGTTCAGCAGCGGGTCCAGATTCTTCAGCACGGTATCTCCTTGTGGTGCGGTTGATGGCAGCGGTTGATGGCTTGCGGTTCGGGCTGGCGCGCGATGTTTTCCGCACCGGCTTCCCCCGCGCGGCGACGATCGATTGTAGCAAGCCATGCCGGCCACTCCCGTGCGGTGTGGCCGCCCGCGAGTGCGCGCATCGGGTACGCCGTCACCGGCATGCTTGTCGCTCATCCGGCCTCATCCAACCGCCGCCTTGCGTAGTACGCACAGCCGCGCTTGCGCCGCACTGCCAACGCAGCCACCCGACCATCGCCAGCAGCACGAGCCCCGCTCCACTCAGCACCGGTTCGCGCCAGCCGAGCAATGCGATGAACGTGAACGCCCGCGCGCCGGCGAGCAGCGCAAAGCCGGCGATCGCGCCTGATAGCGCGTCAGCGGCACCCGACACGCGCGCGAACGCGTGGTCGACCGTGACAGACATGGCGGCTACGGACTCGCGCATGATCGTCTCCGTGAAAAATGCGGCTGGTTGGACTATCTATCGGCAGCGTCAGGCGGCGCCCGGAGCTTCGTCGAGGAAGCCCGTGACCGCCAGCAGGCGACCGTGCGCATCCACCACGCCGAAGTCGGAACCCTTGACGATCGCTTCGCCCGCCGGCGTCGTCAGCGCCCACGAGAAACGCAGCCGGTTCGCGAAGCCGTCGACGTCGGTCGTGCGGCGAAACGTGTGATGCGGAAAACGCTCGTGCACCGCGCGGATCATCGCGTCGATACCGTCGTGCCCGGCGCCGGCGAGCAGCGGGTCGCGATAGTCGGCATCGGCGCTCCACGTCGCGGCGATCAGTTCGCGGCGGCGTGTGCCATCGGTCTCGTTCCAGGTATCGAAATAACGGTCGATCAGATCGGTATGCGCATTCATCCCAAGCTCCTTGATTGGCAGGACTGAGCACTCCGCTCGGCACACGCGTCGTATGCGGAGGGCTCGGTTTGAAGATTGAACGAGCGCGTGAGCAGCGTCGATTACGTCACAGGTAAGCAGACGTCTGCAACGTCATCCCGTGCAGCGATTTTTTCGTCGCATTAGCCATTTGGCCGAGTCGTCAGAACGCGTAAGGACCGCTAACCTCGTGGGACGAATGGAGGCCGCGCGGCACTTGCGCGCGGTGTGGGAGTAACGAACAGGGGCACGGCACGAACCGTTTTATTGATATGTTTTCCACGCTTGCAAATAAGTATCCCAAAGGATACGATCTATACCAGATCGCAACACCACCCACGTACACGGTCAACTGCACCGAAGAATTCGACCATTGGCTCGACGGACTCACAGACCTGCGAGCCAAGGCAAGAATTCTCGTGCGTATCCGGCGCGCGGAACGCGGGTATTTCGGCGACGTCAAGTTTCTGGAAGAAGGGGTGTTCGAAATGCGCATCGACTGCGGCCCGGGGTATCGGGTCTACTACGCGCGCGAAGGGCGCACGGTGTATCTGCTGCTGTGCGGCGGCAACAAATCCACGCAGAAGGCAGACATCAAACATGCCCGACAATGTGGGAAGCCATCAGAAGGGAACGATCATGAGCAAGATCAAAACGGCACGATTCGATGCCTCGCGCTACCTCGATAGCGACGCAATGGTCGCTGCATATCTGAACGCCGCGCTTGCCGAAAGCAATGCCGACGCGCTGCTCGCCGCCATCGCCGATGTCGCCAAATCGCGCGGCATCACCCGAATCGCGGCGGACGCGGGGCTCGGTCGCGAAAGCCTCTACAAGACACTTGCGCCCGGCTCCAAACCGCGCATGGACACGGTGCTCAAACTGCTGCGCGCACTCAACATCCGGCTTAGCGCTGAGCCCGCGAATGCGGTGGCTGCGTGATCGGGGTTCCGCGTTTTTTGCGTTGTGCCCCCGCACTGCCATATCGGCACGCCGGGTCTGCCGCATTGCCATGCACGCTCGAGGAGATCGGTCGGAAGCCGGCAGGACTGCGAGTATTGATCATTGAAACTGGCCGCACGTTACCTCTCAGGTCATGGTTTGCTCGCGCGCTTTGACTATGATCGGAGACATGAACACGCTCTCTCTTGCACAAACGGCTGCTTCACCCGCGTCGCTACCCAGCCGCACCGTTGGCAATCTGCTGCGCGAATGGCGTCAGCGGCGACGCATGAGCCAGTTGCTGCTTGCCACCGAAGCCGAAATTTCAACCCGGCATCTGAGCTTCGTCGAATCGGGCCGCGCGCTGCCGAGCCGCGAAATGGTCATGCACCTGGCCGAACGGCTCGACGTACCGTTGCGGGCACGCAATGCGCTGCTCGTCGCAGCGGGCTACGCACCGTTATTTCGTGAGCGCCCGCTTTCCGATCCGCAACTCGCCGCCGCACGCGAAGCCGTCGAACTGGTACTCAAGGGACACGAGCCCTACCCCGCGCTCGCAATCGACCGGCACTGGACCATCGTCGCGGCCAACAACGCACTTGCGCCACTATTGAGCGGTGCCAGTCCCGAGTTGCTGAAGCCGCCGGTCAACGCGCTGCGCTTGAGCCTGCATCCGCAGGGCATTGCATCGTCTATCGTCAATTGGCATGCGTGGCGCGAGCACATACTGGCCCGCCTGCAACGGCAAATCGACGTCAGCGGCGACGATGCGCTGGGCGCGCTACGCGACGAGTTGGCCGCCTATCCCGCACCACCGGATGCGGACGCGGCAGCCCCAGACGGCACCGCCCTCAATCAGATAGCGGTGCCGTTGAGGCTGCGCACTTCGATCGGCGTGCTGTCGTTTCTCAGCACGACCACGGTATTCGGTACGCCAGTGGATGTCACGCTGTCGGAACTCGCCATCGAGGCGTTCTTTCCCGCGGATCAGCAAACTACGCTGGCATTGCGCGAATTTGCATCAACCCGGCCGGCGCACGAAGGCCGAGGGATAAACGCCGGGTAGGTAACCCGATGCTCGGCTACTACGGCGTCCGCCTCGCCCATGGCGGCAATATCGGCACCTATTGGAGCACCGTCGCGTCAGACGGCTTCCACAGCGCGCTCCGCCTCACCGCAGCCTTCGCCGGCTACGTTCCCGGCACACGTCCATAGCGTCTCTTCGGCCCCGACACCAACCCCGTCCGACATCCCCGCAGGTAGCCCCTCCCGCAAAACTGTCGCCTCAACGTTACAAATGTGGCCCGGCAGTGCCGTGTTTGTAACTGAGGCCACATCATCCTGTTACACATTTGATCGAACCCTATTCAACATACAAAAGCCGTATTTATTACCGCCCATTAGTTATTCTTTCTATTGCCTTTCCAAACCAAATCCAATTCGCCGTTCGCGGCCGATCGTAATCATTTGCCACGTCAATTAAGCCAGAGGCCTTCCCTGCAAGGTTTCCACCGATTTTCCTCGGATTTCGGATAGTCGAAGATTCGCCGTGCATCGTTCATTACAGTAGCGTGAAAGAGTTACCGGAAATCGATTCTTTTTTTGAGATATTTTTTCAGGAAGGGATTGCTTTCTGGTTTTACACTTCATACAATTCGTCCCAAGCTGTTACGAAATGTAACGCGATGTATCAAAAATTCGCAGTCTGTATCAAGCAGTGACATGTAGCCGGGGGGAATCGCCGGCGAGGCAGAAAAGACATAACGGCTAAAAGCCGACATAGTAATTCGGGGCTTCGGAAACAGAGAAAATGGACCGTAGCAGCGAGACGCTGGATTCTATCCGCGAGATCAACTTGTCTTACATCATGCTTGCGCAGCGTATGTTGCGTGAGGACAAACCGGTCGGCATGTTCCGGCTGGGGTTGTCGTCGGAATTGGCTGATTTGCTGGCCGGGCTGTCGCTCGCGCAGATCGTCAAGCTGGCCTCTTCCGAGCAGCTGTTGTGCTTCTTCCGCTTCAACGACCACTCGATGCTGTCAGCGTTGACGCAAACGACGAAGCACGCAGCCGTCGCGCCGACCCACGCGGCTATCCTGCTCGCAGGCCAGCCCGCCGAGCAGTTTGCTTGATCGAGGTAACTGCAATGCTCAAGCGAAGCCTCACTGAAGACGCGCAGGAAGTATTCCGCGCGATCGCGCTGATCGAACTCGGCGCGCGCATGCAGGTGCTCGAAAGCGAGCTGACGCTCTCGCGCGACCGCATGATCCGCCTGTACCGCGAGGTCAAGGGCGTGTCGCCGCCCAAGGGCATGCTGCCGTTTTCGGCGGACTGGTACATGACGTGGCTCGCGAACATTCATGCATCGCTGTTCTACAACACCTACCTGTTCCTCAAGAACGAAGCGCGCTGCTCGCATCTGGACGCACTGACCAAGGGGTATCGGCTGTATCTCGAACACTGCCAGCACAGCGAGACCGAACCGGTGCTGGACCTGACGCGCGCATGGACGCTCGTGCGTTTCTTCGACGCCGACATTCTGCAGCTGACCCCATGCTGCCGTTGCTCGGGCAAGTTTGTCGCGCATAAGCACGACCTGCAGCATAACGTCGTATGCGGTGCGTGCCAGCCGCCGTCGCGGGCCGGCAAGACCAAGAAAGCAGCAGCAGCCCGCCAGGAAGCGCTCGAAGCAGCGCAGGTCGCTCAGGCCGCCTGAATACATTGAATCGATCCGAGGAGACGGGGCCAGTCGATTCGAATCGAAGCCTATAAGAAAGAAGAGTCCGCAGAGTCGAACCGGCTATGCGGATTTTTTTTCGCCGTCACCGTCACCGTCATCAATGACAACGGCAACGCCAACGGCCCTGCCGTTCAAGACTGCCGCGATCAGCCGGCAAGCCCGACCGTCTGCACAACGAGCCACAGATTCGCCGCGCTGATCGCCACGAACAGCGTCCACGCGAGCAGCCGCGTCGGCAGTCTGTTGGCAAACTCGCCCATCAGCGAGCGATCGTTCGTCATGCGAATCAGCGGATAGAGCGCGAACGGCAATTGCAGGCTCAGCACGACCTGGCTCGCGACGAGCAGTTGGCCGACCGCACCGTTGCCGAACATCCGCACGCCGATCAGCGCGGGAATCAGCGCGAGCGCGCGCGTGATGAAGCGCCGCTGCCAGCACGGAATCTTCATCTTCAGGAAGCCTTCCATGATGACCTGCCCCGCCACCGTGCCGGTAAAGGTCGAGCTCTGTCCCGATGCGAGCAGCGTGATCGCGAACAGCAGCGCCGCGAAGCCGGTGCCGACGATCGGCGCGAGCAGCCGGTAGGCATCCTCGATCTGCGTGACGGCCTGGTGGCCGGTCGCGTGAAACGCCGCGGCGGCCAGTATCAGGATCGCCATGTTAATGAGCGCCGCGAGCACGAGCGACACGATCGTATCGATGCGCGACAGGCTGATCGCCGAACGGATGCCGGCCGAGTCGCGCTTCACCGCGCGCGTTTGTACGATCGACGAATGCAGATACAGGTTATGCGGCATCACCGTCGCGCCAAGGATGCCGATCGCGAGATACATCGGCTCGCGCGAACTGAGCGCCTGCCACGACGGAATCAGCCCATGCGCGACCGACGGCCAATGCGGCCCGACGAGCGCCAGCTCGATGATGTAGCCGACACCGATCGTCGCGATCAGCCCGAGCATGATCGCTTCGAGGTCGCGAAAATTCTTGCCCTTGAGGCCGAGCACGATCAGCGTATCGAACGCGGTCAGCAACACGCCGGTGGTCAGCGAGCAATTGAACAGCAGATGGAACGCAAGCGCGCCGCCGAGCACCTCGGCGAGATCGCATGCGATGATCGACAGTTCCGCGAGCAGCCATTGCACACGCGCGACGCGCGGCGAGTAGCGCGCGCTCGACAGTTGCGCGAGGTCGCGTCCGGTGGCGATGCCGAGCCGCATGCTCAGACATTGCAGCGCCATCGCCGCGAGGCTCGACAGCAGCACGACGAACAGCAGGCTGTAGCCGTAGCGCGAGCCGGCTTCGATTGCCGTGGCCCAGTTGCCCGGGTCCATATAGCCGATCGAAACCAGCAGACCGGGCCCCGCGAATTGCAGGATCTTTTTCCAGAACGGCGCTTGCGCCGGGACGGCCACTGAGCCCTGCACCTCGGACGGGCAGAACGGCGCGGTGGCGGTAGTCGGTAATTTGAAGAACAAGCCGGGAATCTCTTGAGGGGAATCGACGCGACGCCCCACGCGGGCGGTCGCAAACGGCCTCAAGTGTACAAAGAAACCTCGGGCAGCGTGCCGTTTAGCGTGTAGCGGCCGACGTCGCGCACGCGATAGTCGAGCGGATCGTGCAGCGTATGCACGCGCGCGTTGCGCCAGAAGCGGTCGAGCGCAAGCGACGCATGCGTCGCGCGGGCACCGCAGGCGTCGAACAGCTTTTCGCCGACGTCGAGCGCCGCGCGGTGCGCCACGACCTTCGCTTCCGACGTCACGAGCGCCACCCGCGCGCGCGTGCCGGCTTCGAGCGACGCGCCCTGCCGCCACGCCTCGTCGAGCGCGTTCGCGGCACGCACGGCCAGCGCTTCCGCACTGACCGTCTGGATATGCATTTCGCCGAAACGCTGGATCAGATACGGATCGTCGGTGGCCTGGCTCACGCCGGACGCGATCCACGGCCGGCCATGCTCATGCACGTACGCGCGCGCCGCGTCGAGCGCGCCCTGCGCGAGGCCGACAAACAGATTGGTCAGCACCTGTTGCGAGATCAGCGTGCGCAGACTCGCATACGGCGTGTCGGGCCGCACCAGCACTTCGTCGGGCGCGACGCGGACCCGCGCGAACGACACGCTGCCGCTGTCGGTCTGACGCTGGCCGATCGGATTCCAGTCGTCGTGCACGGCAATGCCCGCGCGCTCGGTCGGCACCACGGCGAACACCGGCTTGCCGGTGACGGGATCGTGCGCGGACACGGTCATCATCTGCGAGCCGCGCGTGCCGGAGCAAAAGCCTTTCTGGCCGTCGAGCAGATAGCCGCCGTCCCCGGTTGCCGTTGCAACGAGCCGCGTATCGAGCGGATTGACCGCATTGCCCCACCACCAGCGATGTTCGACGCTGCCTCGCAGATAGTGCGCGCGTTGCTGCGGATTGCCCCACACGTCGAGGCTCACGATTTGCAGGCAGGTGAAGCCGAGCAGATGCGCGAGCGCGCTGTCGACGCGCGCGAGTTGGCGAATCACATCGTAGATGTCGGACCAGCCTGCGCCCGCGCCGCCGAATTCGCGCGGCACGGCGAGCGTGAGCAGTCCCGCATCGGCGATCCACTGTTTTTCCCGCGCGGCATGGCCGCCTTCGCGATCGCGCTGCGCGGCGCTGGCACGCAGCGCCTGGAGCAACGCCGTCAGGTCGCGCGCGGGCTGCGCCTGTTGAGGTTCGCGAATCTGCTCGATGCCGTCACGCACGAAAGTCACTGGCTTGCCCTGGAGTAGTCGATGGTTGCATCCGGACGATCATAGAGAGCCGTGCATGCGAGGTCTACGAAGCGATTGGCAGAAGGAAAGCGCGAAAAACGATTTGGACGCAAAAACGCCGGGCGGCGCTTTTGCGCGGCCCGGCGTTGGTAATGCCTTGGTGATGCGACCGTTGACGGCGTTGAGCCTCAACCGGTCGAACAACCGGTTAGCGCTTCGCCACCTGCTGCTGCGCCGGAACGGAGACGGCCTCAGACGCGGAGTTCGACGAAGCAGAGCTCAAAGCAGCAAGCGAAGCCGCCGCAGCGCCAGAAGCCCCGGCAGGAACCGCATCCGCTGGCACCGGAGCCGCCCCCACCGCGGTATCGTCCGCTTTCACATCGCCCCAGCCGCCGCCCAACGCACGAATCAGATTCACCGTCGCCACCGCCTGCGTGCCCGCCAGATGGCTCGCCTGCAATTGCGACAGCAGCACCTGGCGCTCGCCGTCGATCACGTCGAGATAGCTGACCGCACCTTCGGTGTACTGCGTACGCGACAGATGCGCGGCCCGTTGCGAGGCGTCGACCGCATTGTTCTGCTCGCGCATCTGATCGTCGAGCAGACGCAGATCGGCGAGATTGTCCTCGACCTCGCGGAACGCCACGAGCACCTGCTGACGATACTGCGCGACGTCCTCGTCATACTTCGAGCGCGCCTGCGCGAGGTTGGCCTTGCGGCGCCCGCCGTCGAAGATCGGCAGCGTCAACGCGGTGCCCGCGAACGGCCCGAGAATGAACGCGCGGCTCGACCACATGAACAGATCGCCGAGCGTCGCCGATTCGAAACCGAACGCGCCGGTGATATCGAGCTTCGGGAAGAACGCCGACTTCGCGAGCCCAACGCGCGCGTTCGCGGCCTGCATCGCACGTTCGGCCGCCGCGATATCGGGGCGCCGTTCGAGCAGCGCCGACGGCAAACCGGCCGGCACGCGCACCGTTACCGGCACGAGCGGTGCTTCGGCAAACGAAAAATCGGCGGGCGGCTTGCCGAGCAGAATCGCAAGGCTATGCTCCGAGGCCGCCCGCTGACGCGCGACGCCCACCGCATCGGCACGCGCGCTCGCCAGTTCGTTGCGGGCGCGCGCAAGGTCGAGTTCGCTGATGTCGCCTTCCTTGAAGCGCCGCTCGACGAGCTTCAGCGCGTCCTCGCGCAATGCGACGGTGCGGCGATACAGGTCCTGGTCCGTATCGAGTTCGCGCAACAGGAAGTAGTTCTGCGCGACGTCGGCCTGCAACGACAACTGCACCGAACGGAACAGCGCTTCGCTTTGCTGCTCGTCGGCGCGCGACGCGTTCACGTTCGAGCCGACCCGCCCGAACAGATCCGCCTCGTACGACGCGCCCATCTGCGCGCGCCAGATCGTGCCGGTCGTGCCGCCCACGCTGTCCGGCTGGAATTGCGACGCCGCCGACGCCCGCTCGCGCGTCGGGCCGAAGCCCGCGTCGAACTTCGGAAACCAGTCGGACTTCGCCGCCTGCGTCACCGCGCGCGCCTGCTGCACGCGCGCCGCCGCGGCCTTCAGATCCTGATTCGCGGCGGCGGCCTGCGCTTCGAGCGCGTCGAGTTGCGAGTCGCCGAACACCTTCCACCATTCGCCGCGCAATGCGTCGTCGGACGGTTGAGCGGGCTTCCATGTGCCGGCGTTCTGTGCCGATGCATCGGTGGCGCCCGAGGCCGCCGCTGCCGGCGCGGCCGTTACCGCCGGCGCTTCCTTGAACGCGGCCGGCGCATCGACGTCCGGCCGCTTGTACACGGGCTCCAGCGAGCACGCCGCCAGCAGCGCGACCAGCAAACCGCTTGCCGCCGCGCGGCCCCAGCCGCTCAAAGAGGCAAAGCGAGATTCAAAGCGTTTCATTATTGTTTTCTCCTCAGGCGTCCGTGACGGCCGTGCCATAGCGCGGCGAGTCCTTCTGCGCGACGTGGATCGTCCCACCCGCGAGCGAACGCAGCACCACATAAAACACCGGCGTCAGCATCAGGCCGAACAGCGTGACGCCGAGCATGCCGAAGAACACCGCAATACCCATCGCGTGACGCATCTCCGAGCCCGCGCCGCTCGACAGCACCAGCGGCACCACGCCCATGATGAAGGCGATCGACGTCATCAGAATCGGCCGCAACCGCAAGCGGCTTGCCTCGATCGCCGCCGCGAGCGGCGTGCGTCCATCATGTTCGAGTTCGCGCGCGAATTCGACGATCAGGATCGCGTTCTTCGCCGACAGACCCACCAGCACCATCAAGCCGATCTGCGTGAAGATGTTGTTGTCGCCGCCGGTGAGCCACACGCCGGTCAGCGCGGACAGCACGCTCATCGGCACGATCAGGATCACCGCGAGCGGCAGCGTCAGGCTTTCGTACAGCGCCGCAAGCACGAGGAACACGAGCAGCACGCTGATCGGGAACACCCACATGCCCGCATTGCCGGCGAGAATCTGCTGATACGTGAGGTCGGTCCATTCGAGCTTCACGCCGCGCGGCAGCACTTCGGCCGCCACGCGTTCGGCCGCGGCCTGGGCCTGCCCCGACGAATAGCCGGGCGCCGGGCCGCCGTTGATGTCGGCCGCGGTATAGCCGTTGTAGCGCACCACCATCTCCGGGCCGTATGTCGGCGTCACCGTGACCAGCGACGAGAGCGGCACCATCTCGCCCGAAGCATTGCGCGTCTTCAGTTGCAGGATGTCGTCGGCACGTTGACGGAACGGCGCATCCGCCTGCACCCGCACCTGATACACGCGGCCGAAGCGGTTGAAGTCGTTCACGTAGAGCGAGCCCAGATAGATCTGCATCGTGTCGAACACGTCGGTGACCGGCACGCCGAGCTGCTTGGCCTTCACGCGATCGAGATCGACGTTCAGTTGCGGCACGTTGATCTGATAGCTCGAGAACGTCGGGCCGAGCTCAGGCGTCTGCGCCGCGCGCTTCACGAATGCTTCCGCCGCCTTGTTGAGTTCGGCGTAACCGACCGCTCCATGATCTTCGAGCTGCATCTTGAAGCCGCCGAGCGTGCCGAGGCCGAGCACCGGCGGCGGCGGGAACACCGCGACGAACGAGTCCTTGATCGCGCCATACTGCTGGTTCAGCGCGCCGGCAATCGCACCGGCCGAGAGCTTCCTGCTGCCACGCTGCTTGAACGGCTTCAGCGTGACGAACACGATGCCCGCGCTCGAACTATTCGTGAAGCCATTCACCGACAAACCGGGGAACGCCACCGCACTTTCCACGCCCGGCTGCTTCAGCGCGATCGCGCTCATGTCGCGAATCACCTTCTCGGTGCGATCGAGCGATGCACCGTTCGGCAGCTGCGCGAACGCGATCAGATACTCCTTGTCCTGCGCGGGCACGAAGCCGCCCGGCACCACGCGCGCCATCAAGACGGTCGCGCCGAGCAGGATCGCGTACACCACGAGCATCGCGCCCTTGCGGCGCAACACCCCGGTCACGCCACGGCCATAGGCTTCCGAGCCGCGATGAAAGACCTTGTTGAAGCGCTTGAAGAAGCCGCCGAGCACACGATTCATCACGCGCGTCAGCCAGTCTTCCTTCGCGCCGTGGCCGCGCAACAGCAACGCGGACAGGGCCGGCGACAAGGTCAGCGAATTGAACGCCGAGATCACCGTCGAGATCGCGATAGTCATGGCGAACTGCTTGTAGAACTGGCCCGTGAGACCCGTCATGAACGCGAGCGGCACGAACACGGCAACAAGTGTCAGCGCAATTGCGATGATCGGCCCGCTCACTTCGCGCATCGCCTTGTAGGTCGCATCGCGCGCACTGAGCCCGTTTTCGATGTTGCGCTCGACGTTCTCCACCACCACGATCGCATCGTCGACCACGATACCGATCGCGAGCACCATGCCGAACAGCGAGAGCGCGTTGATCGAAAAACCGAATGCCAGCAGCAGCGAGAACGTACCGACAATCGACACCGGCACCGCGATCAACGGAATGATCGACGCACGCCACGTTTGCAGAAACACGATCACGACAATCACAACGAGTGCAATTGCTTCGAGCAGCGTGTGGATCACCGCCTCGATACTCGAACGCACGAATTGCGTCGGGTCGTAGACGATCCGGTATTCGACGCCGGCCGGCATGTCTGCGGAGAGTTCCTTCATCGCCGCGCGCACCTGTTCGGAAATCGCAAGCGAGTTCGCACCGGGCGCCTGGTTGATGGCCAGTGCAACGGCGGGCTTGTTGTCGAGCAACGAACGCAGGCCGTATTCCGACGCCGCAAGTTCGATACGCGCGATATCGCGCAGATACGTCACGCCGCCATCGGGCGCGGTCTTCACGATGATGTCGCCGAATTCGCTCTCGGTCTTCAAACGGCCGCGCGCATTCACCGACAACTGCAACTGCGTGCCCGGCACCGACGGCGATGCGCCGATCACGCCGGCCGCCACCTGAATGTTCTGCTCGCGAATCGCATTGACGACTTCGGTCGCGGTCAGCCCGCGCTGCGCGACTTTCTGCGGATCGAGCCAGATACGCATCGCGTAGTCGCCCGAACCCCACAACTGCACTTCGCCGACGCCCTGAATCCGCGCGAGCCGATCCTTCACGTTGAGCAGCGCGTAATTGCGCAGATACGTCATGTCGTAGCGGTCGTTCGGCGAGATCAGATGCACGACCATCGTCAGCGTCGGCGAGCTTTTGATCGTCGTCACGCCGAGCCGCTGCACGTCTTCGGGCAGACGCGGCAGCGCCTGGTTGACGCGGTTCTGCACCAGCTGCGTCGCGAGGTCGGGATTGGTGCCGAGCTTGAACGTCACGGTGAGCGTGAGATTGCCGTCGCTATTCGCCTGCGACTGCATATACAGCATGTTTTCGACGCCGTTGATCTGCTCTTCGAGCGGCGCGGCGACCGCCTCGGCAATCACTTTCGGATTCGCACCCGGATACTGCGCATGCACCACCACCGACGGCGGCACCACTTCCGGATACTCGGAAATAGGCAGCTTGAACAGCGAGATGATGCCCCCGAGCAGGATCAATACCGATAGCACGCCTGCAAAGATCGGGCGATCGATGAAGAATTTGGATATGTTCATGGGAAGCTCTTAACGTTGAAACATGCGCGCTGGCGCGTGCGGCTCACGAATTGCCCTTTGTGCTCTTCGTGCTGTCCGCGCCGGTGTCCGCCTTCGCGCGCGTTTGCGCGAGCGGTGCGCTGTTCGGGTCCTGGTCGGCCGTCATCGGCACCATGTGTGCGCGAACCGCATCGCCGGGACGCACGCGCTGAATGCCGTTCACGACGATGCGGTCGCCCGGCTTCAAACCGTCCTTGACGACGCGCAGATCGCCCTGCATCGCGCCCGTCGAGATCTCGCGATAGACGACGTGGTTGCCCTGATCGACCACGAGCACGAACTTCTTGTCCTGGTCGGTGCCGACCGCGGCATCGTCGATCAACAGCGCCGGGTGCGGCGCGCTGCCGCCCACTTTCACGCGCGCGTAAAGGCCCGGAATCAGCGCGCCGTCCGCGTTGTCGAACTTCGCGCGCACACGGATGGTGCCCGACGACGTATCGAGCCGGTTGTCGACCGACTCGATCGTGCCGCTGCGCGAGTAGCCGGTTTCATCGGCGAGACCGAGTTCGACCGGCACCTTGCTGCCGTCCTTCGCGCGGCTCAGGTATTGCAGGTAGGTCTGTTCGTCCGCGTCGAACGATGCGTAGATCGGCGAAACCGACACGAGCGTGGTCAACGGCGCGGCACTCGCGCCCGCCGACACGACGTTGCCGACCGTGATCTCCGCGCGCGACACGCGGCCCGACACCGGCGCCGTGATCTTCGTGTAGCCGAGATTGATGCGCGCGGTTTCGAGCGCGGCTTGCGCGGCCTTCAGGTTCGCGCTCGCCTCGCGCGCGGCGTTCTGCTTCTCGTCGTAGTCGCGCTTGGCAATGGCGTTGTCGGCGATCAGTCGCTGCGCGCGCTCCCAGTCGCTTTGCGTGTAGCCCGTGCGCGCCTGCGCGGCCGCGAGCTGGGCTTCGGCGCGATCGACTTCGGCCGCATACGGACGCGGATCGATCACGAACAGCGTGTCGCCTTTCTTCACGAGCGCGCCGTCCTTGAAGTTGACCGAGACGATCGTGCCCGGCACCTGCGAACGCACGTCGACTTTCTCGACGGCTTCGAGACGGCCCGAATAACTCTGCCAGTCGGTGATCGTCTTTTGCACGACGGTCGCGACGTCGACCTCGGGCACGATGGTCGGCGCGGCCGGCGAACTCGCATCGACGCGAATCGCGCCGAACGTGCCGAGCCCGGCGAGCACGAGCACGGCTAGCGCGGCAAACGCCACGCGGCGGCGGGAAAGTGGAAGGATGGTCATGTGTAGCTCCGGTATCGTTGATTGAAATTCTGTTTATCGATGCGCGCGCGTGTCGAAGCGCCACTGAAAAAAGCGCACCGCTTCCTGCAATGCGGGCGGATGATCGGCGAGCGCCGCGTGCGAAACGCTCGGATAGCGGGCCACCTGGGTCTGCACGCCCGCGTCGATCAGATTGCTTGCATACTTCTCGGCTTCGACGTGCAGCACGTCGTTCTGCGCGGTCGCGATCAGTGTGGCCGGCAAACCCGCGAGCCGCGCCGATTCGAGCGGCGCCGCGTACGGATGCATGCGCTGCGAGGCTTTCGGCAGATACGCGCGATAACACGCGGCGCACTCGCTCGCGGTGATGTCGGAACCGAGGCGCCGCTCGTCGCCAAGACGCGTCAGGCTCGGATCGAGCATCGGTCCGAACAGCGCCTGCGCGGCGATCGGCACGTCGCCGCGGTCGCGCGCGATAAAGGCGAGACAGTTCGCCAACTGGCCGCCCGCATCGTGACCGGCCACGCCGATCTTTCTGCTATTGCCGCCGAAAGCACGCGCCCGCGTCTGCACCCATAGCGCCGCGCGATGCGCGTCTTCGGGCGCAGCCGGAAACGGAAACTGCGGCGCAAGCGAATAGCCGACCGACACGACGAGCGCCGGCAAGTGTTCCGCGAAATAGCGCGCGGCAAAGTCGGCCTGCTCTATCGAGCCCCGGGTAAAGCCGCCGCCGTGGAAATAAAGCAGTACCGGCAGTGCGGTCTTTTTCGCAAGCCGGTACAAACGCAGGGTGATTTCCTGTGCGTGTCCGTCGATCTGTACGTCGGTGATTTCGAGTGCCGCCTCATTGGCTTCCGCGGCGCTGTCGTCCACGGGAACAAAGGAATACGGCGATTTGAATGCATCCATGTCGAGCCGCGCAAATGCGCACAAAACTTCAATGGTCCGAATTGTGGATTCGGCAGACTTGTAAATAAATGCCTATAATCCGGCAACACAATTCGGTGCCTCTGAACAATCCACCGCGATTGCTCCGCGGATTCCACTCCGCCACTGCGCCCGTCTTCATGGAGGTTTGCGATGGACCGGCTTCAGGCCATGCAAGTGTTCACCCGTGTCGTCGACACCAACAGCTTTACCCGCGCGGCGGAAACGCTCGATTTGCCGCGCGCGTCGGTCACCACGATTATTCAGAACCTCGAAGCGTTTCTCGGCACGCGCCTGATGCACCGGACCACGCGGCGTCTGTCGCTGACGCCGGACGGCGCCGCGTATTACGAGCGCTGCGTGCGCATCCTCGCGGACGTCGAGGAAACCGAAGCCAGTTTTCAGAGCGGCAACAAGAAGCCGCACGGCAAGCTGCGCATCGACATGCCGGGGTCGCTCGGCCGCCTGATCGTGATTCCCTCGCTGTGCGAATTCCACACGCGCTATCCGGACATCGACCTGCAACTCGGTTTGACCGACCGGCCGGTAGACCTGTTGCAGGAAGGCGTGGATTGCGTGCTGCGGGTCGGCGCGCTGCAGGATTCGTCACTGGTCGCGCGCCGCATCGGCCTGTTCGAGGGCGTGACCTGCGCGTCGCCGGACTACATCGAGCGCGCGGGCATGCCCGCGTCGCTCGAAGATCTCGACAACCATAAGGCCGTCAATTACTTCTCGAGCCGCACGGGCCGCACCCTCGATTGGGCGTTCCTCGTGAACGGCAACGAAGTGGAAGTGAAGATGAAGAGCATCGTGTCGGTCAACGACGCGGATGCCTACGTGACTTGCGGACTCGAAGGCTTCGGCCTGATTCAGCCGGCGCTCTTCATGGTGCTGCCGCATCTGCGTTCGGGCCAGCTCGTCGAAGCGCTGCCGGAGTTGAAGCCTCTGCCGATGCCGATTTCCGCCGTCTATCCGCACAGCCGCCATCTGTCGCCAAAAGTCCGCGTGTTCGTGGACTGGATCGCGGAAGTGTTCGAGCGTTGCCCGCTGCTGAGCGGACGCTACAGTCTCGACGCCACCTGCACGAAGCGCACTTTAGAAGAACGCGAGTCGGCCCCGGTACGCGATACGCCGATGATGACCGAGTGGGTCGCATGAGAACCTCATCAGCGTCCCCGACGCGCTGCGTGGCTCTGCCCACATTGAAGTACTCAAAAGTACGCAAACTGAAACAGTGAATTACAGCCGCGGCTCCAATGCCGCGGTTTTTTTAAAGCCTCGTCGCAGCCTGCGCAGTCGCGGCGATGGCCAGGCCTCTCGCGCGATTGTTCTGAAATCGCGACAATTCATTTCGCGAAAGCGGGATTTACCCGTACCGCACCGACCTCTACAGTTCACCCTGTCGCAGCGCCATCCGTGCTGCCAAGGAATCGACAGGAGTGAATCATGAAACGCAATCTGCTGGCAGGTCTCGCTCTTTCGCTGCTCGTCAGCGCTCCGGTATTTGCGCAAGGCGGTGGCGGCATTGGCCGCGCGGGGACTTACGACACGCAACCGGCGGCGGCCGCGAGCACGAAAACACGTGCCGAAGTCAAGGCCGAACTGGTCGCCGCGTATCGCGACGGTTCGCTGCCCTCGCTCAATCGCAACGCGTATCCGGACAAAGGTCTGATCGGCCAAACGCAAACGGCCCGTATCGCGCTACAGGAAGGCACGAGCGGCAACGTGACTCGTGTAGCGGCAGGTCAGTAACGCATCAGCCAAAGCGCGCTCGGCGCGACGATCGATTTTCCATCGGAAGTGGTCGCCGATTCGTCGCCCGCGCACTCTTCATCAAGGAGCTCACCATGACACCGTCGGAACTGGACAACTGGAATAGCGATACGCCCGTGTGGATGCCGTATCGTCCGTCGCACCATTGAGATTGAGTGTGGGTTGTTGCTCGCGGCACCGGCTGTGACGCGGCTGATATGCGCGATATGTGCGCTGTGCCCGCAAGCATCGCTTCGCGGGCGAAGCGCCATTCGCAAGCACTCGCGAATGCGCGTCGCGACGCGGCTTTATGCTTCGCGCGGCACGTCGGGCTCGAAGAACACCCAACGCACTTGCGGAAAGGTGGCCTGCAAATCGGCTTCGATCACGTTGATCGCATCGACCATCGCGCGGCCGCTCGCATAATCGATCATTTCCGCCTGCACCGCGACGACGACATGACGCCCCCATTGCAGCGTAATCATATTGATGATGCTGCGAATCTCCTCGCGCGCATGCAGATGCGCCTCGATCGCGCGGCGCACTTCCGGGCTCGCCGACTCGCCGACGATCATCGATTTCACTTCACGCGCAACAAGCCATGCAATCACCATGAGCAGGAAACCCACGCCGATCGAACCGAGCGCGTCATAGACAGGATTGCCGGTCACCATCGTCAGCAGCACCGCGATAAACGCGATCGCGAGGCCCGCGAGAGCGGCAATATCCTCGCCTGCCACGACCAGCAGCTCGGCTTCGCGCGTCTCGCGAAACCAGCGCCACAGGCTTTTATCCGGATGCGTCTTGCGAATCTCCTTGACGGCGCCCCATAGCGACAGCGATTCGAGCACCACCGAAATCCCGAGCACCGCCAGCGCGACAAACGCAAACTGCAACGGCTCGCGCGCCATCACACGATGTACGCCTTCATACACCGAGAACGCGCCGCCGACAAAAAACAGCAGCAACGCAACGAGCAGCGAATAGAAATTGATTTCGCGGCCGCTGCCCATGGGATGCAAGGGACTGACCGGCTTGCGCGCTTCGCTCAGGCCGAATAGCAGAAGCAGTTGATTGCCGCAGTCGGCGGTAGAGTGAATCGCTTCGGCAAACATCGCGCCGGAACCCGTAAACGCCGCCGCCGCGAACTTGCAGACAGCGATACCGAGATTGGCGGCGAGTGCATAAAAAATGGCTTTCGGCGATTCTTCTTTCATCTTCGGGAAGGCATCCGTGAGTTTTATCTGAGTTTTATCGGAAGTTGCCGACAGGCAACTCCCGTATTATGAACACGGCGAGTTGGACACATCCAACTCGCCGCGCTGAGCCGCGTCATCTTATGCTACCTCGCTCCACGAGCTGCCGATGTACGCGGTCGGTAGTCGAGCCCTTCCATGCGCGCCGTCTCTCCTGTCGCCACGCTCCCCCTCGGACGCTCACTGTGCCCTTTCCAGTGCCGCCATCTCGCGCACGACCACGAGCAGAACGGAAAGACTCGCGCCGCCGGTGGCGCGCAAGTCGGCCAGCAAACGCGTATAACGCTCGATCTGCGCGGCACGCTTTTCGTGCCACGCCTGCACGAGCGAGTCCGGCGTCGATGCCTCGTTCGCGTCCGCCAGCACGCTCGTGGTCAGCGCGCGCTTGAGTCGCGCGAGTTCGGCCAATGCCGAGGCGCGCGCCAGCATGTCCCAGTGCGTCGGCGCCGGCAGCGAAGCCGCGCGCTCGCTGATCCAGCCATAATTCAGCAGCGTACCGAGCGCGAAGTAGACGCCCGCTACCTGTTCGAGACTGCGCCCGCACGTCGATGCGACTTCGGCGATATCGAGCAGCGCCGCCGATACCTCGCCGCTCGCGATACGCACCGCGAGGTCGCTATCGACACCGGCATCGACGAAGCCGCGCTGCCGCTCGGAAAGCGCTTCGAGATCCGCGCGCGGCAGCAACGCGGGCCATTGCGGCGCGAGGCGCTGCGCCGCATCGCGGCAGCGCGCGAGCAAACCGGCCACGTCGTCGCCGGCCGCGCCCGATTGCAGATGTCGCAAGAACCACAGCGCCGAACGTTCGACGAGCCGCGCGACTTCGGCGAACATGCGCGCCTGCACGTCATCGGGAACGCGGTTGTCGAGCGCGTCGATATCGCTCCAGATCCGGTCGAGATCGAACACGTCGCGCGCCATGATGCAGGCACGCACGATATCGCCGGGCTGCGCGTCGGTTTCTTCCATCAGCCGATGCACGAACTCGCAGCCCACGCGATTCACCAGTGCATTGGTCAGATGCGTCGCGAGAATTTCACGGCGCAGCGGATGGCGCTGCATCGGTTCGCGGAAACGCTGCCGCAGTGGTTTCGGGAAGTACTCGATCAGCATGTCGCCGACGAGCGGGTCTTCCGGCATCGACGAATCCAGCAGTGCGTCATATAGCCACATCTTGCTGTAGGCGAGCAGCACGGCGCGCTCGGGTGTCGTCAGGCCCTGCTTCGCGGCCGCGCGTTCGGCGATTTCCTCGTCAGTGGGCAGAAACTCGATCACGCGATTGAGCCGCCCCGCACGTTCCAGATAGCGCATCAGGCGCGCTTCGGCATCGAGCAGTTCGACGCCGAAGCGGCCCGCGATCGACAACGCCTGGGTCTGATAGTAGTTGTCCCGCAGCACGAGCAGGCCCACTTCGTCGGTCATTTCGGCGAGCAGGGCATTGCGCTGCTTCTCGGTCATCTCGCCGTCGGCGACGACGAGCCCAAGCAGAATCTTGATGTTGACTTCGTGATCCGAACAATCGACGCCTGCGGAATTGTCGATCGCATCGGTATTGATGCGGCCGCCGCGCTGCGCGAATTCGATGCGCCCCAATTGCGTCAGGCCGAGATTGCCGCCCTCGGCCACGACCTTGCAGCGCAGATCGGCGCCGCTCACGCGAATCGCGTCGTTCGCGCGATCGCCGACCTGCTGATGCGTTTCGCGGCTCGCCTTCACATAGGTGCCGATGCCGCCGTTATAAAGCAGATCGACCGGTGCCTGCAAAATCGCGCGCATCAGTTCGGCCGGCGCGAGTGCCGCCGCGTTGATGCCGAGCGCGGACTGCACCGCCACCGACAACGGAATCGTCTTCGCGCTGCGCGGGAACACGCCGCCGCCCGCCGAGATCAGCGACGGATCGTAGTCCGCCCAGCTCGAACGGTCGAGCATGAACAGCCGCTCGCGCTCGGCGAGACTCGCGGCCGGGTCGGGATCGGGATCGAGAAAGATGTGCCGGTGATCGAATGCGGCAACGAGCCGGATATGCGGCGACAACAGCATGCCGTTGCCGAACACGTCGCCCGACATATCGCCGACACCGACCACCGTGAAGTTCATGCTCTGCGTGTCGACGCCCATCTCGCGGAAGTGCCGTTTGACCGACTCCCATGCGCCGCGCGCGGTAATGGCCATCTTCTTGTGGTCGTAGCCGACCGAGCCGCCCGACGCGAACGCATCGTCGAGCCAGAAGCCGTATTCCTGCGAGATCGCGTTCGCGTAGTCGGAGAAGGTGGCCGTGCCTTTGTCGGCGGCGACGACCAGATACGGGTCGTCGGGATCGTGGCGCACCACGTCGGGCGGCGGCACGACGTCGGTGCCCGCGAGATTGTCGGTCACGTCGAGCAAGCCGCGCAGGAAGGTCTGATAGCACGCGACGCCTTCGCGCATCCACGCATCGCGCTCGCTTTGCGGCGGCGGATTCTTCACGACGAAGCCGCCCTTCGAGCCGACCGGCACGATCACGACGTTCTTCACCATCTGCGCTTTCATGAGGCCGAGCACTTCCGTGCGGAAGTCTTCACGCCGGTCGGACCAGCGCAAACCGCCGCGCGCGACGCGCCCGCCACGCAAATGCACGCCTTCGACACGCGGCGAATAGACCCAGATCTCGAACATCGGTTTCGGCTCGGGCAAGCCCGGCACCTGCGCTGGGTCGAACTTGAACGACAGGTACGACTTCGGCCGCCCTTCGGCGTCGTAGCGATAGTAGTTGGTGCGTTTGGTCGCCTTGATGACGCCGAGGAACTGCCGCAATATGCGGTCCTCGTCGAGATTCGGCACCTGGTCGAGCGCGCTCTCTATCGCCGCGAAACGGCTTTCGACGCGCGCCTCGCGCACCGCGCCGAGCGCCGGATCGAAGCGCGCGATAAACAGTTCGACGAGCATGCGCGCGATCGCCGGATTGCCGGTCACCGCGCGCTCGATATACGCGTCGCTGAACGTCGAGCCCACCTGGCGCAGATACTTCGCGTACGCCCGCAGAATCGTCACCTCGCGCGCATTCAGTTGCGCGCGCAAGACGAGGCGATTGAAGTCGTCGCTTTCGATCGCGCCGGTCCAGACCTGCTCGAACGCTTCCTCGAACAGGTCCTTCACGCGCTCGATGTCGAACTCGGCATCGTCCGCGAGTTCGAGGCCGAAGTCGTGAATCCATGCCGGCGTCGCGCCCAGTGCCTCGATCAGATAAGGCCGCTCTTCGTCGACCCGCACGCCGAGATGTTCGAGCATCGGCAAGCTGCGCGACAACGCGATCGGCTGGCCCGCGCGATACACCTTGAAGCGGAACGCGCGCGGTCCCGATTCGATCGGGCGGTACAGGTTCATCGCAAGCCTTTCGCTGCCCTGCACGCGCTCGATCAGCTCGATATCGCGCACCGCCGTGCGCGCCGGATAGTCGTCGCGATAGCCGGCGGGAAATGAGTCGCCGTAATGCTGCAGCAGACGGTTGCCGTGCTCTTCGCCATACACGTCGAGCAGCGCGTCGGCGAGATCGTCCTGCCAGCGGCGCGCAACCTGTACGAGCCGCGCTTCGAGCTCGCGCGTATCGACGTCCGGCATGCCGCCCGGTTTCGCATGGACGACGAAATGAATCCGCGCAAGCGTCGACTCCGAGAGCAGCGGCGTGAATTCGACGTTCTCGCCGTTGAACGCATCGGCGAGCAGGTTGGCGATACGCTGCCGCAAATCGGTGTTGTACTTGTCGCGCGACACGAACACGAGGCACGACACGAAGCGGTCGAAGCGATCGCGCCGCACGAACAGACGCGTGCGCTGATGCTCCTGCAAACGCAGCACGCCGAGCGCGGTGTCGTAGAGCTGATCTTCGTCGGCCTGGAACAGTTCGTCGCGCGGGTAAGTTTCGAGCACCGTCACGAGCGATTTCGCCAGATGCCCCTTCGGCAGGAAAGCGGCGCGGCGCACGATATTGGCGCATTTGCGCCGCACGATCGGAATTTCCGCAGCCGAAACGAAATACGCGGTGGACGTGTAAAGGCCGATGAAGCGCCGCTCGCCGCTCACCTTGCCGTCCGCGCCGGTCAGCTTGATACCGACATAGTCGAGATAGCCGGGCCGATGCACGGTGGCGCGCGAATTGGCCTTGGTCAGAAAGATCGGCGACGTGCCGGCAATGATCTCCGTCGCAGCCGGCGGCAGCGGCGTGATTTCCGCGGCGCCGGCGGGCCGCAGCGCATCGCGCAGAATGCCGAGGCCCGAGCCCGGCACGGCGCGCAAACCATAGCCGCTGTCCTGCTGCACGAGTTCGTAGTCGCGCTGGCCGAGAAACGTGAAGTGATCGGCGACCATCCATTCGAGGAACGCGCGCGCTTCGACGCCTTCCGCGCCCGTCTCGCGAACCTTGAGGTCCTGGATCGTCGCCTTCGCGCACTCGATCAGCTTCGGCCAGTCTTCCACGGCCGCGCGCACGTCGCCGAGCACGCGCGCGATGTCGTCGCGCAGTGCGTCGAGTTTTGCGGCATCGCCGCAACGGTCCACTTCGAAGTGAATGCACGAGGTCAGGTGCGAACGCGTATCGCCGGCTTCCTCGGCGCCCTGGCTCACGCGCTCGATGCTGCCGTCGGTCGCGCGCCAGATACGAAACACCGGATGCACGACCGAATGCAGCGCGAGCCCCTCGCGGTTGACCGCCATCGACACCGAATCGACGAGAAACGGCATGTCGTCGTTGACGATCTCGATCACCGTATGATCGGAGTGCCAACCGTGCTGTTCGAGGATCGGGTTATAGACGCGCAACCGCTGCTGGCCCGGCGCGAAGCGCTGCGCGGTTTGCCAGTGCGCGAGCGCCGCGCCGTAGAGATCGGCGATCGAGCGGCTTTGCAGATCGCCGCTGTCGACGAAATCGTAGTAATGCCGCAGGAAAGGTTCGACGATGTTGAAGGTCGGCTCGGGCAGCCGTCCACGCGCAAATTCAACGACATCGTTCAGCAGGTGCGTGACGGCTTCTTCGTTCTTTGCTTGCATGATCGACTCCCCTGGCTGGCGGCAATGGTGAGTATCGTGTGATTCGCAGGCAACGTCTGACAATGGATTATGCGCCCGTCGCGCGCAATCAGATCGATCGGCGCGCTCAGGTAATACCCGCTGCGTTTTTTCGCGGCGCCGCAGCGCATCGCGCTGCACTGCGGCAGTCCGCGCCGGCTGACGGCGAGCGGCTGGCGGCGCGGCCCGCTTACGGCGCGGGTCTGGCCGCCGCGCTTGCCGGTATCTACGCCGTGGCCGGCTCGTCCCGCTGCTCCAGCCATGCGCGAATCTGCGCCGCCATCCACGCCGGATCGTCGTGCGGCAGATCGTGCCCGGCCCACGGGTGCACGCGATGCCCGGTCCGCCACGCCGCCGCGAGCTTCGTCGAACAGGCCGGGTTGACGAGCCGGTCCGCCCGCGCGGAGAGGATCAGCAAGGGACAACGCGG